>JADGEF010000002.1:0-16671 GCA_016744515.1 Marinifilaceae bacterium
TGTAGTAACCTAAAGATACAACAAAATCAGGGCTTGCCGTGGTTGCATGCTATTTTTTTTACTTCTATAATGCACTAATTATTGGGTGCGAAACTTGAGCTTATAATAACAATTCCCCACCTGTTTATAACATATATAAATATTCTAAGTGTAAAATTATTTCCTTTGTGAGGAAAGATAGAGAATAAGGTTTAGTTGTATAATTTATTGTCTATTAAATAAAAAAGCTCAGATAAATATCTGAGCTTTTTTCTTCCCACCCTTTTAGTTCAAAAACTAAAAAAAATTTAATCTCTTCTATTTGAGATTGAATTTTGAGTTTATAGGAAGTGAGTTAAAAGAGTCTGGAAGAAGATTTAGAGGCTATCTGCTTGTTAAACTCTTTTAAAGAAGGGAGTTGGTCTTTTATAAATCGATCATAGTCGGACATAAACTAGAATTGGGACTTAAAATATCCAAACTTCATGATAATTCGAGCCTCTTTCATTTTTTTGAGATGTGTCTTGCTGGAACTTCATAGCTAAATTTATCTCTTAAAGCCTTTTTAATGTTGTTTGAGAGATTCTACCATCCTATCCTCACAGCCGCATTTGGTGTCTAAAATCATCTGATCGAGTTTAAAATAATCTCAATAATAGGATCTGAAAAGTCGTCATTCCCTTTATCCACAACATCACAAGCACCGATTGTTCCATCTGATATTTTGCCTTCAACCTGATAAAGTGTAAACCAATTAAGAAAAGGATTAAAAAAGATCCTAACCCAAAAGACTGAAAATCTAGAATCAGTTGCAAAACTGGGGCTGTATGGTTTTAAGCATAAATATTAGTAAGTCTAAAGAGGAAGAATATGATGTCCGTAACTCCTCTAAATAGCCTTATGAATTCCTTTCTTTTGGCATTAAAAAATTCCTACGTCAACAGAACTAAGAGGAAACTTCTACCTTAGCAAGCACCTCCCATAAATGAAGGAATCGTTAAATACATAATATTGTATGAATGAGGGACGAGCGAGTTCAGTTTTATAGGCTGACTTACAATCATAATACCGTAAGGTAAATGGTTATAAATCAACCTATCGAAAATTCAAAAAAGATGCCTCTAGATTCATAAATGACATACAAAATAATAAAAACATTGAGTTGTTTTAAGTATAAGAGAACAGATAAGAATAATAGAAATAATAAACAACTCTGGGGCAAGCCCACGAAGTATTTAATGGCATCTCACTTTCGTGAGATAAGCTTTTTAAGAGGCAAGCCTCTCACACATTAGGAAAATACGCTTTTATAAAGCGTTATGAAAACCTTAGGTTTTCAAACTTTCCTCTTTTAACCCCGCAGCAAGCTTCGAGAAATTCTATTGATTAAAAGGATACCAATTTACTATAAACGTCCTGCTTAAACTTTCTACCCACATCTAAAACTTTATTATTGACTGTGATTGTCATTCTATCAAAATGATCAATATATTTTATATTTACAACATACTTCTTACTTATTTGTAAAAACCGTGAAGGGAAATTCTCATAGAAATCAGATAATCGTCCTCTAATTAATAGTTTATCTCCATTTACAATATACACATAATTATAAACATGATCACTCTCAATATAAACAATAGTATTTAGGTAAACCTTTTCATAAATACCATCTCTTTTTAAAAAAATCCGGTCATTTAAAACTTGTACTGTATGACTAACCTTTGCCTTATTATAAATCGCTAACTTTACATTAAACACATATGTCACAGGATCAACAGGTTTAGAAATAACGGCTACAGGATGCGTATCTTTCATCAACTCCAACATTTTACTATTCAATGTAGAAGTAACATATATAAATGGAATTTTGCAGACATCATCGACATATTTACCTAAAGCTAAACCTGTTTCATATCCATTAATAAAAACATCAATTAAAACAACATTGTATTTATTAACCGACAATAACTGTTTGGCTTCAATATAAGTATCAACCACATCAATATTTTCCAAATTCTCTCCTTGCAACAACAAAACCATATACTCCCTATAATCAAGATCATCCTCTATCATCAAGATTCTTGTTTTCTCTTTCATCTTGTCATATCTCCTCTTTAATTCAAAATTTCAACTTCATTTTTCCTTTAAAAGAACCATTACGAACGTACAAATAGAGTTCAGCTAATAATTACAATATATTTTTCATAAAACTTGCTATTCAAGATCAGTTTTTATTATAAAAATTGAATTTACATTCAGTACAAATTAAACATTAACAAATAAGTTATTATACACTTTATTTCACATAACACAGAGATAAACCAATCATTTAAATCTATACTGTAAAAAAAACATCAAACTGATCTTTCGCTCTTATGATCTTTCTTATTATCAAGATAAATAGAAAACCGTCTAAGAACACAAAACAGTTCTAAAAGTAGGTATTACTGATATAAACATACAGGATTTTGTTCTATAACTACACGAAAAGCTATGTTATTAGTTAAGCTAAGGAGACACAGTATGTCAAACGTAGTCAAAAAGATATAGCATGTATTTTAAACTTTAAGTTGTATCAGAAATTGAAAGAGAAGAATTAAGACAGTTAGTCGCTACATAAAATATGGTATTCAAGGAAGAAATCTTATTATTAAAACAGCTTCGAAAACAGGGTGTTTGATTGGGAGAATTAAACACCATTAAATATGCCTAAAACACGAGAACAACACATTATTAAACTTGAGCAGGTAATTATATTGTTAAAAACAATAGAAAAATTAACCACCTAATAAAATTGTGACTAGTTTTCATATACTTACACATCTTCTCAACAGGATAGTGGTCTTCATTTCTTAAAATGAATTTATATCTCATTTGTCGTTCTTGGAGAAGATACTCACTGCCTTTTTTAATATATCGCGTTTTATTTTTACTTCTCGGAGCTCTTTCTTTAAAAGTTTAAGTTCTTGCTCCTGAATAGATACTTCTCTTTTTTTTAAAAAATCACATGATTTAGCTTCATACTCCCTTTTTCAACGTCTGATTTTAATAGCTCGACTATCATGACCTTAAAATCATTTTCATATCTCTTTCCCATAACTTAAAAATATAAATTTATGGACTTTAAAAAAACGTCACATAAAAGGTGGACATTCCAGAACACACTTGAAAAACCTTTAAACAATGCTTCGTCGGTATCCAAGGATACAAGAAACAACTTCGACACCTTTTTAGTTTCCATTTCTCGTATAGAGGCAGTAATTGTCTTAATTCTTCGCCACACATTGGACACCAGCTGGCTCAAAAAAACACCACTTTGTAATCCGATTAAATATCAGGCAAACGACTGAATGTGTCAACAACTGATCCACTTTTGAAAACATCTCCACTAAAAAGGATGTCGGGTGCTGTGTTTCCCTTTTTCATAGCTCTATACGACTCCAATTGTTTTGCCAAATTATTTATTTAACATACAAGTATTCTGTATTAAAACTTTTAAAGACAAGTGTTCTGATGCTTAAAACAAGCTGCGGCGTTCGAATAAATAAAACAGGTATTTGATAATTTCGTTAAACTTTGCTTCGTTTCCAGATAGGCTTGCTATCAAAAACACGTAAAAAAGTTATTCGTATTTATAGCAAAACCATATGAAGCTCAAGAAATCAAAGACACAAAACAACTAAGCATATTGTAAGTGCATGGGCAGACCAATGGGAGTTAATAAGAGGTCCGATTAAGTTGGAAGAAAATAGAATAACAGCAATCTCTAAATTACTAACACCTCTTTTAATTAAAAGAAGTGTTAGTACTGTTGATAAAAAGTCAGAAAAATAGCTGGAGAAATAAATACCTATTAAAATTGATGAAAAATTAAATTAGATACATTTCCCAAACGGGATTACCCTAAAAATTAACTCTCGAAAGAAATTGATTAAAACCAAGTATGTTATTTTTATTTATAATTCCAATCTGACACCAAATTTTTAAATCTGTTTTATTCATAGATCTAAATTGCCTTTTGGTTTCAGTCAGGTCATAATTTAACCATCTCATACGTAAACCAAACAACCTAATTAAATCGGTATCTTTTAAATACGATATATTTTGACTAAGTATGCTTGTAAGTTCATTTTTATAATCCACCACATTCAAACTAGATAATGGGAACCAATAAGGATTGGAATAATACTCAGCCCATAAATATATTCGTATTTTAGGCTTGCTTATTTCTTTTATTCTTTTTTCAATTTTTAAACGAAATTCTAACAAATCTAAATTTGTTTTACTCACTTTAAAAAAGTGCTTTTTAATTTGCGTTTCCTCCCACATCAATATGTCAATCAAGAGTTTATTTTCATCACAACTTATTTGATCAGGATAGTTTAAAGTAGACAATCCAAAAACAATATCTTGATTATCAAAAAGAAAAGGAAACGAAAAAGTATTTCCAAAGACACACCGATAAAAACCAGATTTAGATAATGTGAATTGTACTAATTCCTTTTCGATTTTAAGTCTTTTCACTGTATCCGTTTTAAAACCATCATAACTAACTATCGAAATTTCTTGTCCATTCATTTTAGGAGTAAGAGCTGAAAATGATATTTTAGCTTGAGAAAAAGCAACGCTACAAATAAAAGTACAAGCACAAAACATGATATTTTTTTTCATTATATTCATTTTAAGATAATACTATTAAAAATGATTATCAATTCTACTACATTTTAATAAGTGAACTTTTTTAAATCTAAAAGACCATTGCTCACAAACAGTTAGATTTATTCTGTAGAACACAGGCTATTCATTTCTTATTATATAAATACATTCACAACACAAGCTATTTTTCTATTCATAATATCGATACTTCCACCCCAAAGTCTAACCATACATTTTGAAAAATAAAGCCCCAAACCTAAGCCATCAAACCTTCGAGTCAAACTTTCATCAAATTGGGTGAACATATTAAAAAGATATGATTTAAGATAAAGAGGAAATCCACCTCCCTCGTCAGAGACTAAAAAAATCAAACAATTGGATTCGGTGCATTTTTGAATTTCTAAATTAATTTCACCTGCCTCAGAGAATTTGATAGAATTCTAGATTAAACAAAAACATTAAACAAAATCTCATAGTTACTCATTAAGAAAATATCTTTAACATTCTCATCTATTGTCAAAGTCAACATTTGTCTATCATTCAGCTTGGATTGAAATTGGTTCACAAGATTTTGAAACACATTAAAAACACTCACCTGAGATTTTCCAATAAACAGGCAATTAAAGTAATGCAAATTCAGAAGATGCATTCTACTAATTTTCGACTCTAATTCTTTTACTGATTGGTGAATATAATCAAGATAAATTCTCATATCCTCCTTGCAAAAATCATTCTGATTTAACAAATAAAAAAACTTTTATAATATTTATTGGACTTAAAAATTCATGATTAATCAAAGAAATAAGTCCTAGTTTAGGATCATTTACCGCTGAAAGATCTTCTTTTTCATTTAATTAATGAATAGAGCCCAATATAAAGAATAGATCATCCTTACTTTTACAGCAACCTGATACATGATACGTTAAACCTTCCCATTTAATCTCCCACACAAAGGATGAATCACAAACTGAGGCTTTTTCTATTTTAGCCATTAGTATCTGCATTGAGGACGAAATAGCCTTATTACTATAAAACAAGTCAAGAAATTCTTTTTTATTCTGAATCTTTGAATCACTAAAATCATTGAAAAATCCACTACCATAGAACATGTCTGTTCTGCATTCGTAACACCAACCGCTAGGATCGGTAGATAAAAACTTATAATCCCTTTTAGATAAATATTCAAAAGGGTTTAAAAAACTATCACTTTCAATACAAAACTCATTATACAAATCAAAAAAATGATCTATCGATTTGATTTTTAAGAAACGGAATTGATCTTCATCCCTGGAAAGCAAAACCAATTGATTAACCTGACATATAGAACTTTTTAAAATTCTAAGGGCTAAATTTCTAGAAACGGGAAAAATAAAATCAAAAAATACAGTATCTACTCTATTTTTCACGATATACTTAAATGTTTTCACTGGGTTATTAAAAAATATTATAGCCTTTTTTTGATCTCTCCAACAAGATTCAAACTCCTTATAATCGTTTTTTAATGAAGTAAAAATAAGACTCCCAGCAATATTTACACCACAAGCTTTACTTAACATTTTCCAACATCTTTAATTATCTCATCATCAGAATAAAGTGCTAGTACTATTTGATTGATATGCTTTATACATCTCAGCTGTCTTTTTTTAAATCGCTTATAATTATCAAGCATTCTTGAAAATTCAAGCTCCCCTATCTCTGTTTTAATTCTCAAATCTTGATTACATAAGTTAAACATTTTTATCCTTTTTAATAAATGGCTTTTCTTTATATGCTTTAGTATTTCAAGAATTTGGTAATCATTAGAAAAATCATAATCATCTAAAAAATTAGCCAATACTAAATCCTCATGATCTGTAACTTCTATTAATAAGTCATAAAATTTTTGAAAATAAAAAAACACTTGTTTTTTCATTTTATCTTTTTGAGAATCAATCAGAATCAAATCAGAATCAAATTTTATCAACCTTTTTTTTAGTTGATCAAAATTTAGAATTCTACGTCTTATTCGCTGTCTTATGGCCCGACTACCGTATTTTTTTTTCGTAGCGGATATGAGTCTAGCCCTAGTATCTTGATTTAGATCCAAGAGTACCGTCTCAACTTCATCAAAGTACTTTTTTTTACTACATATATAATCTTGTTTCAAATAATGCGTTTTATTTGCTATTTTTTCCATATTCAAATTTTCAGTATGAGCTCAAAACCAACTTATGCAAGTTGGGACCTCTGAGTCTTTTTACTTATCGTACTTCAGTTGCTACTTTCTTCACAAACGAGTCGATAAATGCATCCTTATAAATTTCAATCAATATGAAATTACTTTTATGCTAAAATCCATAAAATTCCCGAACCCCCTCAGATAACACTAAACATATAATACTACTAAAGAGTCGTAAAAGGCTTGTTTTTAATGATGTTCACAATCTAATTTAGATAAATTTTACTTTTATATTACGATTATGTTCTGAACTACACTTTTTAAGATATTAAGTGCAATAATTTAAGATATCCACATTCTTAATGAAAAACATAGAGTGAACTTGAATTATATTTCTAAGAATATTTATTAACTATCTCATAAATATAGATGTCATTTAAAGTATTAAACCGTATTCACTCCAAATGCAAAAGCCAGAATAATGTCATTTTGTGACCTTACTCTGGCTTATTCTTTTAGATGCTTAAATTTCACTCAATATTATAGAATAAAAACCTATAATAGTTCAATACAGTGCGTTGACTATAATACTAATCACTTACACATTTATTCTCAATTAAATTGATATCCTGCAAACAATACTCTTTATGAAAGAATACTAAATTTAAGCTAATTAAAAGGTCAAGCTGTGATAAATCCTCAGCAATCATTACGGCATAATTCCCCCTTTTCGATATTCTCATCATCCAGTCGTTTAAGATTATTCGCAAACAATCTTCACCTCTAAATTTCTGTAAGAGGTTGAATAAATTGCGTGATACTTTAATCGAAATTTCACACTTACTATTTTCTAATATACAATAGGTTTCAAACACCTGCAAATTCACATCAGAATTAATAACAGGAAAATAATTTAAGTTATTCATATAAACATATTAAAACAAACGTTATAAAACACTTAGCCAGGGACTTATAATATCATTCCCAATTAAGGAGAAAGACTTACTGTTTAGTCCTAAATAAGCGTTACAGATTATTAGACTAATAATATAGTATTCTTAGATCCTATCAACTTTAAATGAATCTTATTTTCCACATAAATAATCTAGTCTTCAGTAACATGAACCATTAAGATCAGAGCTAATACATAACAATTAAAAACTTAAGAATAATATGCCCTTCCGAGTTAACTCGAAAGGGCTTTTTTACCTTCGTAACAAGCCCATATATCCTAAACTCAACTCGTCACGAAGATTTAATTTGCAATTGTGATTCAAGATTACAAACTAAATTCTCTCTACGTTATTAACGTATATTTTATACGTACAATTATAAAAAAACAATCTGGTTTACTTTAGTTCCTCCATACGACAAGTGCCGTTATAAATAGCTCCCAAATCCAACACATACTCTGCACAAGTGATATTCCCATCTATTTTGGCTGTCGACTTTACATGAATCTTTTTTTTCACATAAACAGTACCCTTTATACAACCTTCTACTATTAGTTCACAGGCTATAATATTTCCTTCAATATAAGCCTCAGGTCCAATAATTATTTCCCCCTCTGATTTAACTGCCCCGATCACTTCACCATCAATTCGAATATCGCTTTTCGATAAAATATTCCCTCTTATACAATCGCCCTTAACGATTATATTGAATGTATCTAGATCCTTAACTAATTTATTTGACTTCATTTTTATATTTTAACAAGCTATTTATAAAAAATAAACATTTTTGATCCAATCGAGTTTTTTTCTACTACCACCTAAACTATTGAATGGTTCATTCAACATGAATCGTTTACGATGCTTCAATGTTAAGGTGTATAGAGATAATTTTCGCTTAATAAATCAAATTCATCTATAAGTTTATCATATTCAATTAGATTTAGTCCTCGTGATAATCTCGATTATAACGTTTTCTTGTCACCTATATTATAATTAACCCATGCATCAACTTGCTTAATAGAACTAGGTCGCAAAATAATCTTTTGATTGTAGTCCAGCAGAAACATAGTTGGAGTGGCAAATACATAATAATCGTTTACGGCTTGATTATCCCATTTCCTATAATCACATAAACTTATAAAAGGGAATACACTTGAAAAACCTTTAAATAATGCCTCGTCAGTATCCAAGGATACAAAAACGACTTCGATACCTTTTAGTTTCCATTTCTCGTAAAGAGGCAGTAATTGTCTTAATTCTTCGCCACACATTGGACACCAGCTAGCGCCAAAAAATACCAGTTTGTAATCCGATTGAATATCAGACAATCGACTGGGTGTATCAACAACTGATCCACTTTTAAAAACATCTCCACTAAAAAGAATGTCGGGTGCTGTGTTTCCCTTTTTCATAGCTCTATACGACTCCAATTGTTTTGCCAAATCACCATTTAGCGCACAAGCATCCTGTGTTAAAACTTTTAAAGACAAGTGTTCTGATACTTCAAACAAGCTTCGACGTTCGAATAAATTAAACAGGTATTTGGTAATTTCGTTAAACTTTGCTTCGTTTCCAGATAGGCTTGCTATCAAAAAATCGGTGGAAATATTCATTTCTTTAAAAACGGTATCGAGTGGTTGACCACTATTTTCTATTAACCAGAAATGACTTTCAATGGCATCTTTCAACAAACCACTTTTATAGAGTCGTTGATCGCTATAATTCAAATTTCGGAAAGCGGCTAAAGTAGCTGGAATTTCATGAGGTTGGTATTGTGCCACTGTAGCAACCGAACTGATCAACTTTCGAAGGGGCAAATACCAACTGACATAGCTTTTTGCATCCAAACTTTTCAAAAAGTTCATATCCTCTTGTTTAATACGTAACATTTCATTTACAATGGTTTTTTGTTGGTATTTCTGTTTCATAAAAAGCGAATCGACCTCATATATCTTTTGTAAGAAATCCCAAGCACTCAAGGCTTGTTCTCGTTTAGTATGTTCAACTGCATATTGTACAAACAACTTATTCTCTTTCCCTGATAAAATAAGAATACTTTCAGGCACAGACAAAGATTCCCCCTTTAAATGAATATCTTCCATATTAAGCACCACAAAATAGGCTTTGTTATCGGTTCCGGCTAAATATCCCATGCCACGGTCTATATTGGCATAATTTAGTTGAAACACACCCTGTTCCGAAACTTTTGTACTATCAATGCCATAAATTCCAAAAGTATTAAAACCAACTAAACGAACTTGCTGACCTGCTAAAGGCGGAAAACTGCCTGTAATTGTATTCTGGGCACATGTATTAAACGGTAAAAAATAAAGCATTAAAAAACTTAAACAGCAGATAATTCTATATTTATTTATTTTCATAAAATTGACAGATTATAATGTTTTTGATTGGTTCTAAAAAACCTTGTTATTAATCCTAATAACAAAACACACGCATGTAAAATTATACAACTTTATAAAAATGTGACTTCGGAAGGCTCATCATGTTCTCAAATGCAAATCAGCTGACATAAAACAAACATACAGTATCACCAAGTACATAATAGTAACGAAAGGAGGTGTTTTGAGAAGTAAATACAAGCCAATAATAGGGTTTTAAAATCCACAAATCTGCCCATTCTTGCAAATTTGCAGGAGCGCAACTGCAGATACAAGATAAAACAAGAATCCTATTTTAATCATTTCTAGATCTGCGTCGAAATCTAGTTTCCTGCAAATATTCTAAGCTTTTGAGAATCCAAACAAATTCTGACGCTGATTAAGGATGATTTTTTAAGATTAAAAACGATCTTATTTTAATCTGCGCCGAAAATGTCACTTCTCGTAATTCCTAATTCCTAATTCTTTTGAGATCCTTCGTCGCTTCGCTTCCCTCAGGACCGAGCTTTTGCGAGATCTCCAAAGGTCATGACGGACTGTCCCAAGAAAGTGGATTGCAAATTTGCAGGAGCATAACTGCAGGTACAAGATGAAACAAAAATCCTATTTTAATCATTTCTAGATCTGCGTCGAAATCTAGTTTCCTGCAAGGATTCTAAGCTATTGAGAATCCAAACAAAATCTGACGCTGATTAATGATGATTTTTTAAGATTAAAAACAATCTTATTTTAATCATTTTTGATCTGCGTCGAAAATGTCACTTCTCGTAATTCCTAATTCGTAATTCTTTTTTAGATCCTTCGTCGCTTCACTTCCCTCAGGATGACATACATGAACGATGGTTTTTTTTTAAAGTTGCCTTGATCATATTTTAATCATTTTTAAATCTGCGTCAAAATAATCTCTTTCAACAAAAGATTTCTCATCAAATTCTTAATTCGTAATTGATAATTCGTAATTAGGTTTAGATCCTTCGTCGCTTCGCTTCCCTCAGGATGACATACGTTGAAAATGTCACTTCTCGTAATTCGTAATTCCTAATTCGTAATTGATAATTCGCAATTCCTAATTCGTAATTCTTTTTTAGATCCTTCGTCGCTTCGCTTCCCTCAGTACCGAGCTTTTGCGAGATCTCCGAAGGTCATGGCAGATTGCCTCAAGAAAGTAATTTCCTTTAACCTATACCATAATAACCTATCAAGTTATTTCAGCATAATGTACTACTACAAAAAAATAATAAGACTGCTGAGACATATATTAACACTACTACAAGACCGAGGAAGTTCTCCTTAACGAAATAGTAGCGCTGCTTAGACATATATCAGCGCTACTACAAAACCGAGGAGCTCCTACTCGAAGAAATAGTAAGGCTACTACAAGTTGTAGAAATTCACCTCAGGGGTATATCAGTACTTCTAAACTTTATAGGAGCATAACTAAAAGACTCAGTGGAACTACTACAGCATATATTAGCACTACTACAAGAGCGAGGAGCACCTCCTCGAAGAAATAGTAAGGCTACTATTTCTTCCAGAAGTTATGAATCAGCAAAAACACCGAATTTGCAATGACAAAAACATGAAGCTTCTATTTCCATCTCAACATACTATAAACAAAGAGTTAAGCTAGTTAAATAAGCCAACAACCTATTGAACTATATACTCACACGTCAGATATAACACTAAGGGTGACAAAAACTGAATTAATAACATAAAAACCTTTAAAATGAGGATTTAAGACTATTAAAATAGGATGATATTTAGCTATTTTATTAAAGATTAAGCAGGGAATACATAACATAAGCGATTAATATTATTTGTAGTAGAATTTCAACCTATTAAATGCGACCGATTTTTAAAATAATTCAAAAAAAACACGCACTCCAAGTAGCCCAATTTATTAATAGTCTGAGACTATAAAGAAAAATAAGCTTAAAAACATTTGGAAGTCATGTATTTTTATGTCTAAATTTATTTAAGCAAAACAACTAATCAATAGGTAGTTCAACACATTACTAACACTCATATAATTTTCAATGTAAACTTAAAAATAATAAAATGGCACAAACCACAGAATTCGTAGATTTCATTGCGAAAAAAGAAGAAGATTTTATCAGTAAAATACATAATTTTGAATCGAAGATTGATGGCTATGCCCCAATTCTTGCTTTGGATGAGACTAAACTAACTAGTTTAAAAGCGAACCTAACGGCTTATATTAATGCCTGTAATAAAAAAAATGCCTTACATGCTGAGGCTCGTGCTGCAACCAAAAGATGCAAAGAGTTGCTCAAGCCCCTAACCAGTGAAATTAGAGGTACAAAAAAGGATGCCGAACTGAGTCCAAATTGCACACTCGCAGTCCTTGAAGATTTGGGTATGAATAACACCAAACGCATAATTGATATGGATACGGATTACCCTGTTTTAAGTATTAAATTATTGGCTGGAATTCCTCAAGTAAAGTATAAGAAAACACCCTACGATAGTATTCGTTTAACTTGTAATATTAATAAAGGAGAAAACCAATATCAAGAAACAGTCACTCAAAACTACTATAACGACACCAGTGCCAGACTAAACCCTCAAGTACCAGAGGTCCGCGAATACACGGCCTATTTCATTAAAAAAGGTAAGATTGTTGGTCAACGCTCTAAGAGTGTCAAAATTATTCTTGAGGCAATTTAAAGACACACGACTGAAAAATACAACTTATAAAACACCCCAATCGTTATGCTTACAACAGTTCGTGAGATATGAGATTTGAGGCATGAGATGATCTACAAACTGCTTACAATCAACAACATTAACAAAACATTACAGATTTTCAAACATTCTCATTATCAATACAAAACAAAATCTCATCGAACCATTGACTTAACAATTGGGGTGCTAATAATTATTATCAATTCGTTTTACTGAGTTCCTGAAACAAGTTCAGGACAACGAGCACGAGCTATGGTATTCTTTTTAAGTTGTCTCAATCTTATTTTTATCATTTTTAATCTGCGTCTAAAATATCACCTTTCATAATTAGGTTTAGTAATTCAGATCATGACAAATTGCCCCTACAAAGTGGATTAAAAATCCACAAACTCCATACCTGCAAATTACAAATTTGCAGGAGCGGAACGAAAATGTCACTTCTCGTAATTCGTAATTCATAATTCGTAACTCCTAATTAGGTTTAGATCCTTCGACAAGCTCAGGATGACGTACACGAGCTATGGTATTCTTTTTAAGTTGCTTTAATCTTATTTTTATCATTTTTTATCTGCGTCTAAATTCGTTTTACTGAAAGCATTCCAAGTTATTGAGAGTTCAAACAAAATTTGACGCTGATTAAGGATGATTTTTTAAGATTAAAAACGATCTTATTTTTATCATTTTTTATCTGCGTCGAAATCTAGTTTCCTGCAAGTATTCTAAACTATTGAGAGTTCAAACAAAATTTGACGCTGATTAAGGATGATTTTTTAAGATTAAACAAAAATCATATTTTCATCATTTTAAATCTGTGTCGAACATCTCACTTCTTGTAATTCCTAATTCCTAATTCCTAATTCGTAATTCATAATTTCTAATTAGTAATTCATAATTACCAATGCTTTTGACTGCCCAGCAAACAACTCACTAGCAGCACCATACCAAACCCAAACGAGTGCTACTAAACTTATTTTAGGCCAAGGCTTATACCTTGGCCTACAAGGGTAGGTGAAAAGTGACCAGCCTTCGCAAGCTCAGGCTGTGATGGGTCAATCTTTGATGCAGCGAACATTATAACCATAAGATCTATAGCTATAACCCCAATGAGACCATCCATGTACCTCGCCGAAGGTCACACACTCAGACCATTCTGTACGATCAGGGTACTGCATTGTGGTGTTATCCGCGGTCCAATAGTAACCGTAGACGCCACGGTGTCTAAAATCTCCGGATTCTCCCTTGCGTTGGCCACTGGAGGTCAACTTCAGTACCGATTCAAAAGCAGCAGCTGAACTACTCGGAAGGGTCCATGAGTTTCTTTCAGCCGACCACTCTAAATTGTTTGGTAAGCGATAGCCTGTAGGACAAGGGTTATTTATTCCGTTAACCCCCTGCCATAAATCCTTGTCTTGTGTGCTAAGCCAATCGTGAGGATAAGAACCCTCAGTTATGAACTTACCATACCAAGCTGTACCTAGAGTAGCTGCAGAACTTGAAGCATTTGTACTTGTAATACGAGAGTTTTTCACCTGATGTCCGTCAGCAGATCGTCCCCATTGGTAATAATCACCATAAGCTGCAGCATCGGTAGGACTTGTAGCAACCCGAGAAGCACCTAAGTTACGATCCATCCATGTTCTACCAGTAACTGGATTGTATACTGATGGCACAAGCGATGGGCTTACGGCAAGTGATGGATCGCTAGCAGTACTAGTACCTACTATATTAGTAGCTCTTACTGTAAATGTATAAGCTATTTCATTAGTCAAACCATATATAAAGATCTCAGTAGGGTTAGCCGATTCACCAGTAAATCCACCTGGTTCAGATGTCGCTATATAATTGGTGACCGCTGATCCTCCATCATTTATCGGAGCAGTACAAGAAACAATAGCCATTGCATCGCCTGCCACTGCAGTGACATCAGTAGGTGCATCAGGAACACCTGGTGTAACATAAACTGATGCTAAACTTGCTGCACTCATACCCGCTGCATTGGTCGCTGTTACCGTAAAAGTATAATCTGTACCATTAGTTAAGCCAGCGACAATTATTGTACCGTCACCAACTTGACTTACTGTTCCGGTGAATCCACCTGGTAAAGAAGTCGCTGTATAAGAGGTAATAAGTGCACCACCATTATTTGCTGGAGCCGTATAAACGACACTTGCCTCTCCATTACCAGCTGTAACAGAACTTATGGCTGGTGCATCGGGAACTGTAGCAGGTGTAACCGAGGCAGAAGGATCACTTGCTGCACTCATACCAACTGCATTGCTTGCTTTAAGCGTAAAAGTATAGGGTGTACCATTAGTAAGCCCTAATACGCTAATAATACCGTCTCCCGACTGAATCACTTTTCCTGTTAATCCATCAGGTAATGAGATCGCAGTATAAGAAGTAATGACAGAACCACCATTACCTTCTGGAGCTGTATACGATACAGTAGCCCGACCATTTCCTGCCGTAGCTACTCCTATGGTAGGTGCGCCGGGAGGACTAACCCAAACTGGAACTCCACCATATATTTGCAAAGTAGCATCCTCAATCGCCGCAGGATCACGCAATGTCCATGCCGTTCCATTCCAATACCGCATTTGACCTGAACGTGTTCCTATTGGACAAGCATTTAATTTTGTTTGATTATCTGATATTTTACCGTTCAACATAAGTCCTTGGTGGGCAGATAATGCATTAAGTATAGAAGTTGATGTGAGGACATCTTCCACCTCTACGCCAATACGCGTCCAATCAGAATCCGTATCAGGCTCTATTGCCGCTAATATCACACCATCTGTCTCGGCCTTAAACAGTTTATTGTTTTTCAAAAATAACTGTCCTTTATAAAAAGTTAAGTCTATTTCCCAATTTCTCACTACAAATACTTTATTCCAGCTTAAACCATTCCATTGATAGCTGAATTGAGTCGTCTCATCCCATGCAATCATCCCAATTTTCTTCAAATTAACAGGAATGTCATTGTTTAGCAAATCAGTTACCTGATGATACCCACCCTTAATATCATGCTGATACACAACGGGCATACCCGTTACAACAGGTGAAATTGTTTTGGACACTTTAGACTGAGCAAACGTTTCGAGTTGCCCAAGCAAGCTAAAGACCAGAATAAAATAGAACAGTTTCATAAGCTTTGTACTTTTTTATATCAATTCAACTAAAAGAGAAACTTGATTTAATACGACTATTACGTGTAAACAAGAATCCTATTTTTATCATTTTTAATCTGCGTCGAAATCTAGTTTCCTGCAAGTATTCTAAGCTATTGAGAATCCAAACAAAATCTGACGCTGATTAAGGATGATTTTTTAAGATTAAACAAAAATCATATTTTTATCATTTTAAATCTGCGTCGAAATCTAGTTTCTCGTAATTCATAATTCCTAATTCGTAACTCCTAATTAGGTTTAGTAATTCAGGTCATGACAGCTTGCCCCAAGAAAGTGGATTAAAAATCCACAAACTCCATACCTGCAAATTACAAATTTGCAGGAGCGGAACGAACATCTCACTTCTCGTAATTCCTAATTCATAATTCCTAATTCATAATTAAGTTTAGATCCTTCGACAAGCTCAGGATGACGTACACGAGCTATGGTATTCTTTTTAAGTTGCTTTAATCTTATTTTCATCATTTTTAATCTGCGTCGAAATCTAGTTTCTCGTAATTCATAATTCCTAATTCGTAATTCATAATTAAGTTTAGTAATTCAGGTCATGACAGCTTGCCCCAAGAAAGTGGATTAAAAATCCACAAACTCCATACCTGCAAATTACAAATTTGCAGGAGCGGAACGAA
>JADGEF010000002.1:16771-99388 GCA_016744515.1 Marinifilaceae bacterium
CATCTCACTTCTCGTAATTCCTAATTCATAACTTCTAATTAGTAATTCATAATTACCAATGCTTTTGTTTGCCCCTGCAAACAACTCACTAGCAGTAGCATACCCAAGCCAAACAAGTGCTACTAAACTTATTTTAGGCCAAGGCTTATACCTTGGCCTAGTATGATGGGCAAAAGTGACCAGCCTCAGTCTTTAATACATCGTATTGCACGCGCACCAGCTGGAGACGACCAACCGACATGGTTATAAGATGACGGATCGTACCGTATTCCGAGACATGTCCAGTGTCCCCAGTCTACTGACCATCTTGATTGGCAACACCAATAATAACCGTAAGTTCCGACGTCATGTAAGTGCCCAGCTGTTGTCCCCATAGGATTTCGATTCCCTCCAGCGGGAAGTTTAAGAACAGAGTTAAATGCCCCAGTTACACCCTTGTGTTCCCACGTGTCGATCTCAGCGTTCCACTCAGTATTTAAAGGAAGGCGAAAGCCGGGTGGGCACGGGTTGTTTATGACGAGAGGCGGTTTCCAAGAAGCCGTGTCAAGCTGAGAGCACCAGCAGTAGGAGTTTTTGATAAAATTAGCGTGCCCAGGCACAGTGGAATGAGATTGCGTGGTTGTTGTTCCAGAATTCCTCAGCTGATGACCGTCAGCAGATCGTCCCCATTGGTACAAATCACCATAAGCTAAAACATCGGTAGGACTCGTAGCGACCTGCGAAGCACCTAAGTTACGATCCATCCACGTTCGACCTGTAGCCGAGACAACATGTGGAACCATATTCTCTGGTATTACAGAATTAGATGCTAAACTTGCTGCACTCATACCCGCTGCATTGCACGCTTTAAGCGTAAAAGTATAGGGCGTACCATTGGTTAAGCCAAATACTGTAATTGTACCACTTTCAGCCTGAACAACAGTTGCGGTGAATCCACCTGGATACGAAGTCGCTGTATAGGTAACTATAGTAGAACCACCATTATTTGCTGGAGCAGTATAATCGATAATTACTTGCTCATTATCTGCTGTTACCATTGTTATTTCAGGTGCATCAGGAACATTTGAGGTCTTAACCGAGACAGAAGCTAAACTTGCTGCACCTGTCCCTACAGCATTGCTTGCTGTTAGCGTAAAGGTATAAACTGTACCGTCTACCAAACCATTTACCAGTATGGTACCACCATCAGTCTGGTTCACAGTTCCTGTAAATCCGTCTGGTGACGAAGTCGCTGTATAAGAGGTAATAAGTGCACCACCATTATTTGCCGGAGCCGTATAAACGACACTTGCCTGTTTATTACTAACTGTAACAGAACTTATGGCTGGTGCATCGGGAACTGTAGCAGGTGTAACCGAGGCAGAAGGGTCACTTGCTACACTCATACCAACTGCATTGCTCGCTTTAAGCGTAAAGGTATAGGGCGTACCATTAGTAAGCCCGAGTACGCAAATAATACCATCTCCCGGCTGAACAACAGTTCCTGTTAAACCATCAGGTGATGAAATTGCAGTATAAGAGGTAATCGCTGAACCGCCATTATCAGCAGGAGCCGCATACGCCACTTGTGCCCGTGCATTACCCCCAACAACAGAACCTATTACAGGTGCACCAGGAGGACTAACCCAAACAGGAACATCACTAATCATTTTCAGTGTCGTAGCATCAGTCTCTGAAGGATCTAATAAGACCCATGCCGTACCATCCCAGTATTGCATTTGCCCTTCACTTGTTCCTATTGGAAGCGCATCTAATTTTGCCTGATAGGCTATAATTGCCTCATTCAATGTTCTGCCCTGATTGGCAGATAAAGCATTAATTATAGAGTTTGATGTGAGAACATCTTCCACCTCTACGCCAATACGCGTCCAATCAGAATTCGTATCAGGCTCTATTGCCGCTAATATCACACCATCTTTCTCGGCCTTAAACAGTTTATTGTTTTTCAAAAATAGCTGTCCTTTATAAAAAGTTAAGTCTATTCCCCAATTTCTCACTACAAATACCTTATTCCAGACGGAACCATTCCATTGATAGCTGAATTGAGTCGTCTCATCCCATGCAATCATCCCAATTTTCTTCAAATTAACAGGAATGTCATTGTTTAGCAAATCAGTTACCTGATGATAGCCACCTTTAATATCAAGCTGATACACAACTGGCATACCAGGTATAATAGACGTAATTGTTTTTGTAACCTTCGACTCTTGCGCAAAAGCACCAATATGGCATAAAAAGCAAAGCAGAAATATAAAGTATCTTTTTCTCATATTAATTTAAATATGTGTCCCAGAACAAATAATAGTGAAAAGTAGAGACAAAACAAGCAAACACAAATTCTTATATCTATCAATAAAATAATACCAAAATAGATCATCGCTCTCTCAAAGCAATAATCTCAAAAAATGATACAAATTTATCAACAACAAAAATTCAAATCTTCACTTCCTTGCTCGCGCAAAGGAAATGAAGATTTGATATAGCTATCGAACAATTAATTTCAAAGTTGTTCCATCAAAATCAGTTGTAAAGTTTACATTCGCTACCCAGTCCTGATATTCAACTGCTTGTTGAGTTGAATAAGAAACAGTCCAACAATCGGTTAACGGATACTCTTTATCATCAACACTTATAAAGAAAGATGGTTTGTTCCATGCTTTAGGAAAAGAAACAAAAGGCATTCCACCAGCAGTTAAAACAAATGAGAACGGTACAAAAGTATCTAATTTAGTAGCTGCGTCAGTTATATCTATAGTCTCAGTAGCAGTCATTGCAGCAGTATCAAAATCGAAACCGTTAGTGTAAACAGTTGCACCTTGCCCAGCAGCAATAAAACCACCACCTGTTGCAGCAGATCCACCACCTAAAGTAATCCATTCTTTTCCACCTATACCTGTATAGAAGAAAGCCGCTGGCTCACCAGCTAAATCAGCTTTTACGCCAATAATTGTTCCTACAGCTAAATTAGCATCAGTCGTTGCAATGTCATCAATTAATGCATCACGATCAGACATTCCATTAACCAAAAGAGCATCGATACGTGTAAAGTCCTTCAATGTAGGAGAAGCGATAATAACATTCAAACGATAAGTTCCTGGTTGGCTATCACCTAGACCTGCATCTACAACTGTTACCAACATACCAACTTTTTGTCGAGCTGTCTTCTTTAAACCTTCTGCAACTTTAGTCCAATCGGCATACACATGAATTCCACCTTCAACTTGGTTTCCATCAACAACCGCAGTGTTTAACCAATCGAAAACCTTAATTTTTTTTGATACTCTTGTTTCTTGTGCAGACAAATTTGTTGTCATAGCCACAAAGGCAACACATGCAACTAAAAAAGTAATTTTTTTTAACATAACCGTAATTTTAAATTTAAAAATAGAATTGTTTCTATAATATAAAAGACAAGACAATCTTGTCGCAAAATTCATTATTTGATGTCCACTGTTAAACCAGCTGGTAATGGAACATCTGTTTGCCATATGGTATAGTCAACACCACTAATCTTAATATTCTGACTTGGTTTAAAAACCAAATAGGTATCATCCCCATCAATCACTAACTGTGGTACTCTCCAATTAGCAGGTAAGGCACAGGTGAAATATCCCACTGCATTCATACAAGTAATAAACAAGACACCACTTACTTTCTCGGTGCTTGTTAATCCCGTTATTTCAGATTCATTGGCAACAGATGCGAAATTTGCTAAACTTCCATAGTACACAAAAGCACTATTTGCGGTAGGTTTATTTTTAATAAAATCGGCTTGGCTAGAGTCTGTTTGATCCCAATCTGCTTGCACAACAGCTCCATCTACATAAGCCTTTGTTGCTGCATCCTGTAAATCCGTTGGATTCGCCAAATGGCTAATGGTTTTTCCGTTGGCATCTGTGCCTTCGGTTAAAACTTGCGATAAAGTTTGTGTATCGGTAAACACGGCACTTACTGGTACAGCCGTTTCAACTGTTAAACCATTCACCTTTTCTGAATCATCGGCTTTTCCATCATTATTAATATCGTAAACCGCCTTTTTCATGTCTCCTGCATTCAAGCCACTAACTGTCGCATCTACATAGGTCTTAGTCGCAGCATCCTGATCCAAAGTCGGATCAGCTAAATTGCTAATGGTTTTTCCGTTGGCATCTGTGCCTTCGGTTAAAACTTGCGATAAAGTTTGCTTATCGGTAAACACGGCACTCACGGGTACAGCCGTTTCAACTGTTAAGCCATTTACCTTTTCTGAATCATCGGCTTTTCCATCATTATTAATATCGTAAACAGCCTTTTTCATGTCTCCTGCATTCAAGCCACTAACTGTCGCATCTACATAAGTCTTGGTCGCGGCATCCTGATCCAAAGTCGGATCAGCTAAATTGCTAATGGTTTTTCCGTTGGCATCTGTGCCTTCGGTTAAAACTTGCGATAAAGTCTGCTTATCGGTAAACACGGCACTTACTGGTACAGCCGTTTCAACTGTTAAGCCATTTACCTTTTCTGAATCATCTGCTTTTCCATCATTATTGATATCGTAAACCGCCTTTTTCATGTCTCCTGCATTCAAGCCACTAACTGTCGCATCTACATAGGTCTTAGTCGCAGCATCCTGATCCAAAGTCGGGTTATCTAATCCAGTAATCTTTTTTCCGCCTGCATCTGCTCCTTGTGTCAAAACATCGGTCAGGTCTAAAATAACGGTTCCTGTTTCGGTATTAATAGAAGAAACACCGCCTGATGGCATTAACAAAACTTGCCAGTCGGTCATGCTTACATTATTGCCTGCTAAGTTGATATAGGATTTATTCTCATCGGAACGAACAACAACATCGCCCTGTACAATTCCAGATAAAGCTAATTGAGCCGCTTCGTCCACGGCTACATATGTTGCACCTAAAGTCATACCTGGTAGGTAAACACTCGATATTTTCTTATCCGATCCTAAACCCACATAACCATCAGCTAGTCCTTTGTTTGACGTTTTTTCTACGCCTGATAATTCACCATCAACATAAGACCTATTTACAGCGTCCTTATCTGAGATAGGGTCTCCAATATTGCTTATCACCTTTCCATTGGCATCTGTGCCTTCGGTTAAAACTTGCGATAAAGTCTGCTTATCGGTAAACACGGCACTTACTGGTACAGCTGTTTCAACAGTTAAGCCATTCACCTTTTCTGAATCATCGGCTTTTCCATCATTATTGATATCGTAAACAGCCTTTTTCATGTCTCCTGCATTCAAGCCACTAACTGTCGCATCTACATAAGTCTTGGTCGCAGCATCCTGATCCAAAGTCGGGTTATCTAATCCGGTAATCTTTTTTCCGCCTGCATCTGCTCCTTGTGTCAAAATATCGGTTAAGTCTAAAATAACGGCTCCCGTTTCGGTATTGATAGAAGCAACACCGCCTGATGGCATTAACAAAACTTGCCAGTCGGTCATGCTTACATTATTGCCTGCTAAGTTGATATAGGATTTGTTCTCATCGGAACGAACGACAACATCGCCCTGTACAATTCCAGATAAAGCTAATTGAGCCGCTTCGTTCACGGCTACATATGTTGCACCTAAAGTCATACCTGGTAGGTAAACACTCGATATTTTCTTATCCGAACCTAAACCCACATAACCATCAGCTAGTCCTTTGTTTGACGTTTTTTCTACGCTTGATAATTCAAAATCGATATAATTTTTATTTACAGCATCTAGAGCGTTCGTTGGATCTCCCAAATCTGTAATCTTATTGTTATTTGCACTATTTCCCTCTCCTAAAACAGAAGATAAGTTTTGAGTCTCTGACGCACCTGCTGATGCATCTACATAAGCCTTTGTTGCTGCATCTTGTAGGTTTGTTGGATCAGCTAAATCCGTTATCTTAAAATTATTTGCAGAATTACCTTTACTAAGCACCTCACCCAAATTGGAAAGAACTGTATTTCCCATCATTTGCCAAGTCAGCCCATCAAAAACAGCCAATTGGTTGGTCGTGCTTAAGAAATAAAGTTCTCCTTTTTGGCTAGTCGTAAAATCAGGTAATACAGCACCAACCTGAATGAAATTTGAATTTCCAGAACTTGCTCCAGTTCCCATACGAGTCCAATCAGTACCTGTATAATAAAAGAAAGCCTTAACATCCTTATCAAATATCAATAATCCAACCGCAGTCGCATCGTCGGCTGCAAACATGGCATTACGACTAGTAGTCGATAACCTTGGTATTAAAAGACCTTTTGTGTTAGAAACCAATTCTAAAATTGCCTTCCCATGAGCAACTTCACGTCCCTTACCAATACTTACGCCACCATTTTGAGCATATAAGTTGGTAATAGAGAGAATGATTAGTGTTACTAATATTAAAAGCTTATTTTTCATATAATTAGATTATTAAGATCTTCTACAACTTATTTATTTCATTTGTAATACCTAAAAAAATTACGCATTACTAATTCTGCTAATTTCTTTGCTGATTATTCCTCCAAAGGAATAATCAACAATTCACCAATTTTCACATTATAATTTGTCTTATGATTTACTTTCATTAAATCATTTACAGAACAAGAATATCGAGATGCTAAACTATATAAGGTTTCTTTTTTATAAACTCGATGTATCGTTTGTATACCAACTAAATAAACGTCACTTAATTCATCCGTAGACAACAAATCATTTACCTTAGTCAGCTGGGTCAGATCATTATTATACCATTCAGACAACTCTTGCACACTTAACACTTCATCTTTTCCAACAACAATCATGATATCGTATGGTAAATTAAAATTACATGCTCGAAAAAATACTTCTCGATAATCATCCATCACTTTCGGCTTATCATTATCGTACAATTCCTCGCCAAGTACTATCGTTTTGTAAACGAAATCTTTTTGAGCGGAAGATTTCATCTGTGTAATAATTCTCCGTGCTCTTTTTAAGGATAACAAGTAATTATATTCGTCTGTTCCTCTAGGATCTGCAGACCCGTAAACCAATATTGTTTTTGCCCTAGGCATTTCTGAAAAATAAACAACACATTCATTAAGGTATTCGACTAAAGATTGATCGAAGTCTGAATGATCAAAAGGAAAGTGAACTGATTCACCACAATCAAAATTATATATCTCTGGAAATTCTACTGAACCTAAATCCAGTCCAATACTCCCCTCTTTTTCATAGGCAAACAATTCCAATCTTCTTTTTAACAAACTATCTTCCTTAAAAAGATAACGTTCAACATCTTCTTCTTTTACAAGATGGCTCCAAAAATCATCATAATGTCCTCTTAGTATCTTCGATTGACGACAGGTAAAAAAGTCTGTACTATCGTTTAATAAGCGAATACAAAAATCATCCAATGAAGTATTACAATCAAACAAATTATAATTAGTCCAATTCATCATATCAAGTGCATAATTATCCAGCTTACCTTTACCTTTATGCCCCTCACTACTGTATAGTAACCATTCATCCTTAATAACAGGGAATATATCATCAAACTGAGTATTCACTTTTTCATCTAATATAGCTGGCTCTGCCCATCTTTTCTTTTCCAGCTCAGAATAATATATATCCCAACCACCATAACCTTTTTTATCATCAGAACAAAAATATAAACGTTCAGTTTTAGGATCGAACCAGGGCATTCCTGTAGAATAAAATCTTGAGTTATGGGTGAATCTTGGCAACTCACCTCCAACAATATCAATTCGGTACAAACCTAGTTTTCTATTAAAAACAGTATACATATGTGTTTTTCCACCAAATTTTTCGACTGACACAACTTTATACTTTTTACTATATCCATGTTCAATAACTTCCCCTTGTAATAATTCACTATCGTCATACTGATATGTAAATAACTGATTCAAAGAATCGCTATACAAGGTAATCTGCCCTATTTCATCTAAATTATAGCCATACAATAATAAATTACTCCCCTTCAAATTCTTCACATACTCATTTAGATTTTCTCCCCCTTTATCATTAATTTCTCTTCTAACCCGAGCAATTTTTAATAAATCAGCAACATCAGCACTAATAAATTGGAGATTATCAAAAGGGATTTCATCAAATCTATCACACTTTAATAAACCTGTATATAAGGCTCTAACATCATCACCATTAATTTTTTCATGAAAATTTTCGACTAAATATTCATATACCATTGTTGATTTTTCGTACTTACCATCTGCATTACATGTTTCTGCAATTAATCTTAGTTTTCGAATCGATTTAACTTGAGTAATATAATTATGAAACTGATCAAAAGATGACTCTTGACCAATAGCATCAACACTCCATGTAGTTTGGGCAGGTCCCGAAAAACAACAGAAAAGAACGACGATAGTTATGTAAAATTTTATCATATTAATATAAATATTCATTTACAGGATTTCTTAATCGTGAACCACGGACAAACACACCTTTATAGAAATTATAACCTCTATATTTTTTATGTCTTTTCCTTCCAAAATTATAAGTCAAATAAACTCCTTGTGAATTATATTGATTATATCCCGTTCCCACACCAATCTCATACTTAACGCCAACATTTAACTGGTTACTTATTCTATAATTAGCCATTGTCGTTACTGCCTGACCAAAACGACACCCAAAACTCAACCACAACTGCTCATACATTAAACAGGAAATCGTCCAATCTATCACAGGAGGAACAAATTCACTTTCTACACTCTCATTAGAGATATTATAACGCGTTTGCTTATAATATTTACCAACTATAGTCGTTCTAAAAACATAGTCATAATTCAACATAACTATTCGTCCAAAAAAAGCATCAAATCCCGTCAAGTATTTAAAATCAAAATCATATTTATTCAATCGAAGGTTGCTACTAGCACCAAAAAAGTAATATCGCATCAAAGCCATAAATCCAAGACTGATAACAGGATGAGATTGGTTCATTTTCACCCTAGTAAAATCAACTTCAGGGTAGGCTATCATTTTTGATTGATTATAGGAAGCAAACTCATACCCCAAGCCTAAACCTACTGCCAAATAAGTACTTTTATCAATCTGCAAACCTTGTGACATATTTACTGTAAACGTGTTAATTGTTCGCAGTCCTATATTTTCAACTACAAATGTTCCCCCAAAGCCCAAGCCTTGTCGTTGGGTCGGGATAAAAATATTTGCTGCAAACATTTCTGGTGTATTCGCTCTACTATTAAGCCATTGCTGACGAAACATCGCATCAAAAGAACCATATGTTTTGTAAGCACTATAAGCAGGATTAAAATATTCCTGTTTTGGAATTGATGGAGAAGAAGACTCATATTGTGCATACAAAGGCACAAAACCTGTGAAAAATATCACAGCGATCATTACGAACATCCATATACATCTTTTTCTTGTCCGCATAATTAATTTTCTTTTTCTCGTAACACTTCTATAATATCATCTTTCACAATCTCAGACCCATCAGATAAATACACTACTAAATGGTAATAATATGTCCCACTTGGGTAATTCCGACAATTAAAATCATTCGCATATACCTTAGTATCAAAAATAATTCTCCCCCAAGAATCGTAAACAGTCATACTCACTCTCTCATAATCTTGTAATTTTGGTATAATGAAATAAGCCTGAGCTGTACTATTAATTACAATTGTATTCACCAAGTCTATATCATCACGCTTTTTATTAAGTCCAAAATCTGATTCTATCAAAGAATAAAGCCCTGCCCCTTTAGGCTCCTGAGTAAGCAAATAATAATTTCCAAAACTCGATAGAGAACGATCGACTATTGGCTTTACCAAAGGATCTAAAGCGCTTTCCGTATAAAACACATCGACCTCACCCTCTACAACATCTCCATTATCATTTAAAACAGAAAGCCCTAAATTATAGGTATTCCCAACCGTTTCGTCTTCGACACGCCATCCTCCCGAAAGTGGAAAAATAAAATCTTCAAGCTTATAAACAGACCGCCATGCCTCCTCTAAACTTGAATCATATGTAATTTTAACCAAGTCGTCACTATTTAAATCAGTAACAACTACCGGATGGTAAGAATCAGCATTCCCAACTGGAAAAAAATAAGTTCCACCTTCCAAAACACTGCGTTTTAAGGCACCTACGACATAACTCCCATTACTAGATACATTATTAAAAATAACAGCATTTTCAGACGTACTCAAAACAGACAAATGACTAACTCCCTCTAACAACAATTTTCCAGACACCAGAGATAGATGACTAGTTAATCCGAGCTCTCCATTCAAAAAGATATCTGAATTCATCATATTAAGCGTTAAACTAGTCAAGCTTGCATCATCACAAATTAAATTAACATCAGCTCGTCCCTCAACACTCAAATTCAAACCTGAAAAATCACTTTCACTCGCTAAAAAGATATCAACAGGAAAATTATTCCTAAAATAAAAATTCGCATCACCAACTAATCCAGCACTACTATCATCGTAAAACCCACCAACAAAACAAAAACTTGAGTTATTCATTTGCACCTCAACATCTCCCACACACACGTCTGAATTTTGTCCATAAGCATTACAAACAAAACAAGTTACAGTAACAATCAGCAATAATATTTTACTTAATTTAACTACCATTTTTAGAACGTATTTAAAGAATTCAAGCATCACTTCTCTTGTAACTATTGTTTGGTACAAACATAACTAACTACCCAATCAACCCTGTCTTTTTGTTCTAAGATGCACTTACACGTACCAGCATAACCATTTCCTAAGCACATAAAGCGAATTAAGCTAATTAGCAACTTAAGAAAACAACCTAAAAAGAAGAAAAAAATTACTGCGGAAAATATTACACAAATTATATATTATGCATAAAAGAACACCCAATGAGTAACTATTAAATTGATAGATTATTTACAAATCAGAGTCGTAAAAACAACATGGGAAAATGATAATGAGAATCGAAAGAGCCTAGGCTAACAATAAGATATTGAATATTAAAATCCTTTACAACATCATAATGATTATCGTTTAATAGTCAAAACAATTTCATATTATTTGAAAATAGAATTGATGTAATCCTCAATAATAAGTTAATTTTATTCGATCATATACTATCGAACTTACAAGCGTAAATTAGATGTTCCACTAGCAAAATAGCTAATAATCAAAAATGCTTAAAACACCTCACAATGAGGTATCTACATACAATTATAGATTGATTAGAAATACAAGAAAAGCATTCCTTTTAAGTATGAAAACACAGGTATTATGCCAACTGGGAGGTTTCTTCTAAATAAAACAAACAAGATTATTTTTATTGCAACACACATTACACCATAAAAACCAAGCCAAAAATCATTCGCAATGCATTACAATAAATCAAAGTAATTCGGAATGTAAATCATTTAAAATTTGAGAAGAATGCAACCACATTCAATTAGTTTCTAACAAGTCACCTATTCAAAACTAATAAAGATTACGGAGAGGACTAGATTTAACAACAACGAATGTCATAAAGAGATATAAAAGTTTTTCAAGCATGTGACAAAACTCACTAAATTTACTCTAAATAATCATTATGATAATCTGATCATTATTAGGTATTAAATCAATGGAGAAAACTCATCTGCCTATCAAACATCATAATCTGTGTTTTTTCTTGGTTCCATATTAATTCTGTAAAACTACCACATGCTAATTAAAATCTCTCTTTCAGATTATTTAATTTCTAAATTAAGACTAGATACCATAAATTTTCACTGAAAGTCTAGTTAAATTTATAAGGTATTGTAAAATAAAAAACAGTCCCCTTTTCTAGTTCACTTTCAACCCAAATTTTCTCTTGATGCATTTCAATAAATTCTTGGCAAATAATTAAACCTAATCCATTTCCTGGATCGTTATCTCTTTTAGGTATACCAGTTTCCACATCGGATGTAAACAACTTTTCGATAGTTTCTGCTGATAAGCCTATTCCTGTATCACTCAAGCCAATTATCACTCTCCCTTGTTTAATTTTAGTTGAAATTTCAATAGAACCACCTTTATCCGTAAACTTTATAGCATTTGACATCAGATTCCTCAAAATAGCATGTACCATTCGCTTATCTGCATATACAAAGAGTTGAGCTTCCGTCATAATTTTTATGCTTATAGACTTTTCATTGGCAACATCTTCAAACAAAAGCACATTCTCAACAAATACATCATAGATATCAAAAGACTCAGGATTAAACTCTAATCGGCCTGTTTGAGATAAAACCCAATCCATTAAACTAGATAATAAATACATTGCTTTCTTAGAATTATTATTAATAATAAAAGAAAACTTCTCTAAATCTTGAAAATTATTTTTCTTTACATTTTTAATAAGAAGGTCACTATAACTTATAATCGAGTTAAATGGACTTTTTAAATCATGGGCTATAATAGTGAAAAATTTATCTTTCTCTGCATTGGATATCCTCAATCGCAATTCACTCTCAACCAAAGCCTCTTCTGTTTTTTTCCGTTCTGATATATCTCTTGTTACACCATGATAACCTGAAATTTCACCATTCTCATCGTAACAAGGAGTTGCGGTAGCTTCAATCCAAATCCAACTTCCATCCTTACAAATCTGTTCCAACTCATAAATTACAGGAACTGACTTTACACCCTGTTTCTCTAAAGCAATTCGTTCTTTATTTGCCTTTTTAAGCAATTCAATCCCTTCTGGTTTTAAAATAGACCATAGATATGTTCCAATAACTGTCTCTGCCTTATACCCCCTAATTCGTTCATCTGCTGGACTAATATAAGTCGTGCGAAAATTACTATCCAGGTACCAAATTACATCACTAGAATTCTCAGTAATAATTCTAAACTTCTCCTCACTTTTACACAATTCGTGATTTTTAAGCTTAAGACTAAACGTCTTCTTCCTAATTTGTGCTCGCAATAACAAGTTCCATACAAAAACAAATATCACGATGATAATTACGACTAAAATTATAATTCCAATGTATTTCACGAGTTGACTATATTTTAAATCATCTCTTTCATATACTTTCCATTTACTTTGAAGTTTCAATAGCTCACCATTATCTCTTAACTTTAATATGCCCTGATTTAAAATATTCAACAGTAAAGAATCACCTTTCTTTACAGCCATACAATAAATACTTGGAAGTAAAGGTGGACCTTCTATTTTAATATTTTCATATTTATTTTCCTCAACTTCTTGCATTCCCAAAAAGTGTGGAGCAATAACATAATCAGCTACTCCTTGTTCAATTTTGGCTAAGGCATCCGGAAAAGAATTCGCAATAAGATAATTCTTATAGAGTCCCATCGGTTTAAGATATTTCTCAATAGATATATCGTCTTTCAAAACCACTAGTCTATAAGCATTTAAATTTAGAACATCTTCAAAATGTACATTTTCACGAACAAAGATTGAATAATATTCGGTATGAATGGGATAAGTAAAATCAACAAATTCTGCTCTTTCCTCTGAAAAAATAATTCCCGCAATAATATCAATTTCCCCTGATTTAATATTAATTAAAGCGTCACCCCACTGACTAAGCTGAAAACTAAAATCAATATTCCTTTCTAAAGAAATAACATTTAGTATCTCAACATCTACACCAGAAGCTTTCCCTTTTTTATCAATAAAGGAAAAAGGTCTATATTCAAAATCGCCACCTACAATATACTCTTGAGCCGACAGTCTGGTAAAACCAGATAAATTTGCAAAAAGAATCAAAAATAAATAAAGACTTTTAACCTTCACAAGGGAATTTTTATACTTCACCATTTATATTTCTAGTTTCCTTGAATTTATATCTCTATTAGTTATAACTAAATTAAGTTATTATGTTAAAATATTAAATCAAGCTAAATATGTTGGCTACATATAAGTTACATCAAAATTGTATCCTTTAGGGAATAAGAATTTAATTACAAATTTCTCCGTCAATCTCATATAAGTTTTATAAAAAAAACAATCTTGTATTTATTCTTTTCACAGTCTATTTGCAATCTTAAATCCTCAATATCACCTGATGATATACTAACAACTATAACGAATTAAACTATATTCACGAAAGTAAGAAAATACCAACAAAACAGAACAAAATAACTATGATTCATCATTCTCATTTTACTTTCCGCATGAATATTATTAATAACGATTTAAAGATTAGCGGATACCATGAGTATAATTGAAACTGACATAGGTTCTTTTTCTTAGAAATAGACTTCAACTAAATTTTTAGATAAATAAAATATTAGCGAAGAGCCATTACAATTTCAATTATTTCTTATAAAACTGTGTTCTATCAAAACATTGGTGTACTCTCAAGTGAACACAAATATTCACTCCAATATAAACTACAGTAAATCAAGCATTGTCATATATATGAAAAACTCCCTCTCTCTCCGCCATGCAGAAATGCAACAGAAAGAAAAGCCTTGTAAACTTAACGTTTACAAGGCTTTCTTCATTTAGTACCAACGCAATTAAACACCTAAACCTACAATAAAACGGTGTTACGCAAGCTGTAGATAAGAAAGGTTGAAAATTCCACACCTAACTTAGGTGCTAATACACTAAAAAACACCCAAAAAGGATGATTTAGGCTTTAAACATTAACAAAATGTTATTACACAAGCTCTCGTTATGTGAAATAAGCACACGTAAGATTTGATTTGCCCATTTTTGTTTTAACTTTGCAGTACTACAAACAACTTGTGAAATCACTCCCGATTGAATATTATATACAAATATTATAATCGACAGATAACTACGAGACCATATTTTAAGCTTTATTTCCTTGAGAAGTAGACTTGTTTATGATTACCCTACTCATAAGGCTATCTTAATAAATTTAAATTAAAGATATGATTCCTAGAATTGAACGTGCTACGATTGTAGTTCTTGACAGTGCTGGTGTTGGGGCTTTGCCTGATGCCGCTGATTTTGGAGATGTAGGCTCAAACACATTCGGTAATATTGCTAGTCATTGTGGTGGCATACACTTACCTAACATGCAAAAACTTGGCTTAGGAAACCTAACCGATATTAAAGGTGTAGAACCTACTTCAAATGCTAATGGTGCATACGGAAAAGCTGCCGAAGCATCAAAAGGAAAAGATACAACAACAGGACACTGGGAAATTGCCGGTGTTGCCATTGAGAAACCTTTCCCAACCTATAGCAATGGCTTTTCTGAGGAAGTTATTCGTCGTTTTGAAGAAAGAACTGGACGCAAAGTAATGGCTAACAAGCCAGCATCTGGTACAGCTATCTTGGATGAGTATGGTGAGGTACAAATGAAAACTGGTAATTGGATTGTTTACACTTCTGCTGACCCGGTATTCCAATTGGCTGCGCATGAAGAGATTATTCCTCTTGAAGAATTAAACAAGGCTTGTGAAATCGCACTTGAAATATGTTCTGAACTTGCTCCTGTTGCTCGTGTGATTGCTCGTCCTTATTTAGGAAGTGGAGAAGGAAACTTCGCTAGAACATCAAATCGTCATGACTATTCTGTTTTACCTCCTCGTCCAACCGTATTAGATCGTTTATTAGATAATAGACTTGATGTAATTGGTATTGGTAAGACTAGCGATATTTTTGCTGGTCAGGGAATCTCTGATTCTCGCGGAACCAATAAGAATAATATGGATGGTATCAACAAAACTCTTACAGCACTTGAGGAAGATACTAAAGGCTTAATTTTCACCAATCTTGTTGATTTTGATATGATGTATGGTCATCGAAGAAACCCTGAAGGCTATAAAGCTGCCTTGGAGGAGTTCGATCGTAAATTGCCAGAAATTCAAAGTCGTTTGAAAGAGGATGAGATTCTTATCTTAACAGCTGATCATGGCTGTGATCCAACTTACAAGGGAACCGACCACACTAGAGAATATATTCCAATACTTGTTTATGGTAAGAATATCAAAAAAAATATCAACCTAGGGACACGCTCTACTTTTGCTAATATTGCAGCAACGGTTGAAGAGTTACTACTAGGAACAAAAACTGAAGGTAGTTTTGCAAAAGACTTATATTAATAAGTTGCATTATACATTTAATAGCGCAAGAGGGTGTCCATAATAATGGATACCCTTTTTTATTTCAGCGCAATATGTCATAAATACTCACCTTTACATTGTCAAGGGATGATTCAAAAAACACAATTACCTAAGTGCATGACAAAAACCTGAACATATCTATACTATTTTTATTTTCAAAACTCAACAATATGTTTGCAATATTAAGACAACCCACATTTGAATATACTGTTGGCCTTTCGTCCGTGTTTTATTTTAATTTTCTTTACATTTTCATAAATGAATATTCCAGTTTTGTAACACCAGACAAAAGCGATCATAACAAGAAGCGTCCATTTTTCAATTCGATTATAATGAAGAAACTCTTCAAACTTAAGAGAGTAAAGAATCCTCGGGGCAAGCCCACGAGGCATTCTTAATATTTTTTTTAAAAATTTTAGTATTTCATGACATCGAATCATAAAATACCACATTGCGAGGCAAGCCTCGAGGAATTAACCTCGGAGAGATTAAAAAAGTATGCGTTTGTCCTGATTTTCATAAGAGGCAAAGTCTAAAATCCACTAAAAATGCTTAGTTTTGCATGCTTTTTATATAGATGAACAAGCAACGTAGAATTTTATAATCTGACGAATCGAAATCGCAATATAGAATTCTGCAAAAGATCAAATTGAAAGAAACACGACTAGCAATGGCTTTTATAGACGAAATAAATAGAAGACGTACCTTTGGTATCATCTCTCACCCCGATGCAGGTAAAACCACACTAACCGAAAAACTTTTGTTATTTGGTGGAGCAATCCACGTGGCTGGTGCCGTAAAATCAAATAAGATTAAGAAGACTGCAACGTCTGACTTTATGGAAATTGAGCGTCAGAGAGGGATCTCTGTTGCTACTTCGGTAATGGGTTTCGAATACAAAGGACATAAAATCAACATTCTGGATACACCTGGTCACCAAGATTTTGCTGAAGATACCTTCCGTACACTTACAGCTTGCGATTCGGTTATTATTGTAATTGATGTTGCAAAAGGGGTCGAGGCACAAACCAGAAAATTGATGAAGGTTTGTCGTATGAGGAAAACGCCAGTGATCGTTTTCATTAATAAGATGGACCGTTCAGGTAAGGACGCTTTTGATTTGCTTGACGAAATTGAAGAAGAATTACAATTAAATGTGAATCCTTTGAGTTGGCCTATTAATATGGGACCTGATTTTAAAGGAGTTTACAATATCTACCATAAAAATTTAAGCCTTTTTACACCTGCAACTCAAACCATTCAGGAAACTATTGAATTTAACGATATTGATAGTCCTGAATTAGAAGATCATATTGGCGACGATGCTGAAATACTTCGTGAGGAATTAGACTTAGTATCTGGTGTTTATCCCGAATTTAGTGTTGAAGATTATCTAAATGCTGAAATTGCACCTGTTTTCTTTGGTTCTGCTTTGAATAATTTTGGTGTACAGGAACTCCTTGATGTATTTATCAAGATTGCTCCTTCTCCACTGCCTTGCCAGACTGTTGAACGCATTATAGAGCCAACTGAAGAAAAATTCTCTGGTTTTGTATTTAAGATTCATGCCAATATGGATCCTAAACATCGTGATAGAATTGCCTTTGTAAAAATTGTATCGGGTACTTTTAAAAGAAATACGCCTTACCTACACGTTCGTAATGGCAAGAGGGTAAAATTCTCAAGTCCAACAGCTTTTATGGCCGAGAAAAAATCGATTGTTGAGGAAGCTTTTCCTGGTGATATTATCGGTTTGCACGATACAGGAAACTTTAAAATTGGTGATACCTTAACTGAAGGTGAAAAAATCAATTTCAAAGGTATTCCATCATTCTCTCCTGAGCTGTTTAAGTACATCGAGAACGCTGATCCGATGAAATCAAAACAATTGGCAAAGGGAATTGATCAGTTAATGGACGAAGGTGTGGCACAGCTATTCACCTCTCAATTTAATGGTCGCAAGGTTATTGGCACGGTAGGTGCTCTTCAGTTTGAGGTTATCGAATACCGTTTGCTTCACGAGTATAGCGCATCGTGTCGTTGGGAACATATTAATCTTCACAAAGCATGTTGGATTAAATCGAATGACGATGAAGAGTTGAAAGAATTCAAAAAAGCTAAATACCAATTTATAGCCAAAGACAAGCATGGACGAGACGTGTTTTTAGCTGATTCGGGTTATATGTTGCAAATGGCACAAGCGAATTATAAGAATTTAGAATTCCATTTTACTTCTGAATTTTAAACATACAAGGTTAAAGGGAATAAAGGTTAAAGTAAATAAGGATAAAGTAATATATATGTCTTTAGAAAAGGGATTAAATTTCTCACAAGAACTTACTGTTGAAGAAAAGAATACTGCCATTGCACATGGTTCTGGTAGTCTTCCTGTTTTTGCAACACCTGCTATGGTGGCATTTATGGAAAACACTGCTGTAAAATGCATCGCTAATGATTTGGACAAAGGTTTAGATACTGTAGGAATTCAAATCGACACCAAACACATTAAAGCAACTAAAGTCGGTAAGAAAGTTACTTGTACCGCTAAATTAACTGAAGTTGATGGTAAAAAATTAACTTTCGAAATTGAAGCGACTGACGAGGATGGTTCAATTGGTTCATCATTACACAAACGCTATATTATCGATCCAGTTAAATTTATGGAGAGAGCTTAATAGACTGTTAGACAAACAAAAAAAATTGCCCATTCGGATAATATCGGAATGGGCTTTTTCATGGCATGCTTTTTGGTTATCTTCATAGAATATAAATCAACAAACTGAGCTATGAAAATAATATTGAAGAAACTAATCAGCTCGCTCCTACTCATTGTATTAATCACAGGTGTTTCTGCACAGAAAAAAGAGGAACGAAAAGCAAAAAAACAGCAAAAATATCAGGAATGCTTGCAACTTATTGAAAGTGGTGAATTCAAATTTGAGGCTGAAAAAGCCTATCCTATGGGTGGAGAATCAATTGATTTGACAACGAATTACGGTTTTTTGAAAATTTCTAAAAATAAAAGTGAATGTGATTTACCATTTTTCGGACGTGCCTACAGAATGGAATATGGCGGCGACGGTGGAATGAATTTTGAAGGTGAGATTTTCAATGAAAAATGGACTCGAAATGACAAAAAAAATAAATTTACATATTCCTTTGATGTCAGAGATAAAGAGCGTTTCACTGTAATTCTGGAAGCTTTTTCTAAAGAATCTTGCTCTCTCATTATCCGCTGCGACTCAAAAGCTCACATCTCTTATTCAGGACAAATAATAGAGCTTGAAGTGAAAGATTTAAAGGAAAAATAAGCAAACGTTTGCATTTTTTGTTAACACAAAATCAACTAGATATATTTTTTTATTCGAAAAAACTTATCTAGTTTAGCAGTCACAAACAAAGAGAAATATGAGATCATTCAACAATAATAATGCTTTTAATAATTTAATGAATAATAATTCATCGAAAATGGGAAGCTTGTAGTTGTTTGACAAAAACATATAAAACACTTAAGCCTTCCCAAAACGGAAGGCTTTTTTTATAACCAATTTTTACGTGAACATGTATTCTTTCAATTTAAATAATAATAATAATAATTTTCACTGAGAGTGAGAAAGGATACCAACATGCATTTGTTATAGCCTTTCACACACAGAGAGGCTTTTTTTTTATCAAGAATTTTAATTTTAACCAGAATAAAAAAACATGAAAGATTTAATTATCCCAAAAGATTACAAGAGCTTACTCGACTTAGATCGAACAGAAAAAGCAATTAAGCTGATTAAGGATCAATTCCAATTGCAATTATCTGCAGAGCTTCGACTAAAGCGTGTTACTGCGCCACTAATTGTAATGAAACATACAGGTTTAAACGATGACTTAAACGGTACTGAGCGTCCTGTTGCTTTTCCAATTAAAGCATTAGGCGATGATAGAGCGGAAGTTGTTCATTCTTTAGCAAAATGGAAGCGTTATATGCTCGGTGAGCTTAGCATACCAGCCGGAAAAGGTCTTTACACAGATATGAACGCACTACGCCCTGATGAGGATTTTACCAACATCCACTCATTATATGTAGATCAATGGGATTGGGAGAAAACAATCACTAAAGAGGAACGTAGCCTTGATACTTTGAAAAAGACAGTTAAACAAATCTATGCGGCGCTTAAGAGAACTGAATACATTCTACAGGAAAACTATCCGAATATTGAGCCACAACTACCTGAAGAAATCTATTTTATTCATGCAGAAGATCTTTTGCTTCAATATCCTGACTTGACTCCTAAAGAGAGAGAAACTAAGGTTGCTAAAGAGTTTGGTGCTGTATTTATAATTGGAATTGGTAGTGAAATGGCCAACGGTGAACCACACGATGGTCGCGCTCCTGACTATGATGATTGGAGTACGCCTACTCTTAACGGTTATAAAGGTTTAAACGGTGATATTATTCTTTGGAACCCTATACTAGAAATAGCTTTTGAAATTTCATCAATGGGTGTTCGTGTTGATGAGGAAGCTCTTGAAAAACAACTTAAAATTAGAGATGCCGAGTCGCGTAAGTCTTTAATGTTCCATAAAAAGCTATTAGCTGGCGAACTACCTTATTCAATTGGTGGTGGAATAGGTCAATCGAGACTATGCATGTTCCTTCTTAAAAAAGCTCATATTGGAGAAGTACAGTCGAGTATTTGGCCTGATGAGCTAAGAGAGAAATGTAAAGAATCTTCAATTTTCATTCTTTAGTAAACGATCCTTATCAAAAGATTTTCGTAAGGTTAAAAACAATAACGCAAGTTCGACCTAAGTACTCAGTATGAGTGATTGTAATAAAGGTGGTTTTATCAGCAAAATCAATAAAGTATCAAGACACAAGTACTAAGAAAAAACACTTTTCATCTTGTATCTTGCTACTTGATACTTTTCGATAAAAGCTTATATAATAGTCAGTAAAATAAATATTTAACTAAACTTTTATATCGAACCCAGGTTAATATTAAAGGCAAGTAAATTCGGTTTAAGAATAATTTTCTTAAATTTAGGAGGCGCTTGTCTTTTTATTTATGACAAAATCGGACCTATTAACTTACAAACTAATCTTAAAAAACTGCTTTATGAAAAAAGCTCTTTGGATCGTTAGCATTCTAATCATTCTTGTATTTATACTGCATTTATTTGCCCCCAAAGCTTATCAAGTTGAACGAAAAGTTGTTGTTACTTCTCAAATAGATACTGTATTTAAAAGCCTTTGTTCATTAAAAGAACAACAAGAATGGTCTCCTTGGTCCGATATGGATCCTGATATGAAAGTTGATTACAGAGGAATTGATGGTGAAGTTGGTTCTGTCACATACTGGATTGGGAACGAAGAAGTTGGTGAAGGGGAACAAGAAATTATGAAGCTTAATTCGAATACATATATTGAAACTGAACTACGTTTCCTAAAACCTTTCGAGTCGACGAGTGTTGGTTTCTTCAAGCTTAAAGAAATGGAAAATCAAACAGAAGTAACTTGGGGTTTCCGTGGCGAACACGCTTTCCCAACGACTATTATCATGTTGTTTATGGATATGGAAGAACAAGTTGGTCCTAGTTTTGAAAAAGGCTTAAGTAAGTTTAAAGCTTATATCGAGAAATAATAAACAATTCATTAATCATTTAATCTTTTAAGATATGAAAAAGAACATGGGTCCTGTCGACCGAATTTTACGTTCGATAGTAGCAATAGCGTTGATTGTTTTATTTATAATGGATATTATCACAGGTACTATAGGTATTGTAGTTGTTGTTTTTGCATCAATTATGCTTATCTCAGCTATTATTGGCAATTGTCCTCCTTACGCTTTAATGGGCTTCAACTCCTGCAAAAGGAAAGAATAAGAAGGATCTTGATACAGGAAAGGCTGCTTAATAAAAGCAGCCTTTCTTGTTTTATAGATATTTATATAAAATCACTTCCTTTGGGCGATCTCTGTTTTGTTAAAAGCTTCATTTGAATGCCTTTCAATCGTCTAAAATCGGCTTCGTTTTGCTGACCTAGCTTTAACTTTACTTTTTCAAGACTTTCTCTAGAACCAACAAGCGTTAATACATCTCCCTTTCTTAATCGGGTATAACCCGTTGAAATAATTGGATTCTCATTACGTTTGGTTGCTAGAATAATAATATCACTAGGCATTTGAAGTTCTCGTATACTCATGCCATGATAATCTTGATTCTGCATTTCAATATCAATGGTATCCTGATTTTCATCCATACCTAGAATAATTGAAGTCGCAATTGGTGAACGAACCAAATGATCCATTAAACTGATTAACATGGAAGCTGGTTCAACAATAAGGGCTCCTAATTCTTGGAAACGTTTCATGAATACCCTGTCGTGCAAACGCACAACTAAATGACGTGTACCAAAGTGTTCATAAGCCAATTCACAAATCTCTAAACTCTCCTCGTCTTGATAGAAAAGAACAAAACTATCTGCAGCATCTGCTCCAATACGTTTCATTTCATCTATGCCTAAATCCTTCATATGAACAACCTGCACGTCATGATATTCATGCATAGACTTTTCCTTGTTGCGAGTTGCCATAGTTACCTGAACATCGCTAGTCTTAAGCTGACGAGCTAAAGCAAGAGATTCACCTTCGAGACCAAAAATAAAAACTTTTTTATCTCGCTTTTCATGTAAAACATCATGCTTAATATGAGATTCTCCAACTTTGAGAATAGCCCATTTGAATAAAGGAGGACCAACAATTTGATTAATCACAATAACTGTAATTAGAACTGTAGCGAACTCAGCTCCCCATTCTGGGTATTTCTGACTTACAATTGAAACCAAACCTAGAGCTACACCCGCTTGAGTAACATAGGGTGTCCACGAAATCCTATTATAGGATTTTGGATCACCTGCCAAACGTCCACCCACATAGGCTCCAATTGCCATACTTATCAGTCGAATAAAAAAGAAGATGATGGCAATACTAAAGGCCTGCACAAAACTATCGAGAGATAATGAAGCACCTGTAAGTGTAAAGAACATGATGTAGATCTTAGGCACTACACGCTCGATAATCTTATTGAATTCACGACGATAATTCCCATAATTGACCACATAAAAACTTGCAAGAATACAAATTAGCAAAGGCTCTACGTAAATATGGAAACCTAAAAGAGGTTCACTATAATGATGTAGCTTATGAGCTAAAAAGAAAGATAAGTAACCTAAAGTAATTAAAACAAAAGCCTTAAATCCTGTTCCCATACTTAAGCTAAGAACAAAATTCATCAGCTTGCCCAATACCCAACCTAAAAAGAAAGAGAAGAGAAGTTCACCAATAAGAATAACTATCAGAATAAAATCGATGGAGATGCCCGATATAAGAGCTTCGGCAATTGCAAAACAAAGCGTGAACAGAATAATAACAAGAACATCTTTCACAACCGTAACACCAATAGCCGTTTTAACAAATGGCCCTTTTGCACGCATTTCGTTGATAATGGCGATGGCCGAAACGGGTGATCGAGCTACAAAAATAACGCCTATCAACATAGCAACAGCTATTTTCACTCCATTGGTAAATCCTGACATAAATGGAATACGCTCACTCAAATAGTAAATGGCTATGGAACTCAAAACAAAAGTAAAGAAGAGTTGACCAAAAGTCATCCATTTAATACTCTTCATTCTCCCCTTTAACTCAGCTAAATAGAGCTCTGCTCCTGCTGCAAATGCGATAAACGAAAGAGATATATCATTGATAAAACTAAGTTGAGATAAGGATTCTCCAGGAATAAGTTTCAAAACAAAAGGTCCTGCAATAATTCCGATTACTAATAAACCCGTAATAATTGGCAATTTAACTTTCAAAAAATATAGCGAAAGCCGACTGGCTGCAACGGCAACAATTAAAAAACCTGCTAAAAAAAGGATTATGTCGAGATAGGTATCCATAGGCTAATAAGTCTATTTATGTTTCTGAGATATAAGATAGGATTTTTTTTCAATTTGCCGATTAAGTATTCAGTTTTAGATTAAATAAACACTAATAAACAAGGAGCTTTCCCATAAAAAACCCCCAATCTTTGGATCAAGATTAGGAGTTCAAACATCTTAAAAACAATATCTTATGTTCCTTTAGAAAGCTTCTGATTTCTTTCAACTATAAAATATTTATATCTGCTTTAATGGATTATAATTGTCTTCCAAAAGACTCTCTATAGATACAAAAAGAGCATCAGGTAAATTCTCCCATGTGAACCACTCCCACTTCTCGCACTTATCAGGTTCCATTAATTGTAAATATCCAGAATCATAATCTGAAAGCATTATAATGGTCACATAATGTTTTTGTTCCGCATGAAAAATATCGTTAGTCACCGTACCAAACCGCACATTCTTTATTGACAAACCTGTTTCCTCAAGAGTTTCACGACTTGCACAATCTGCCCAAGTCTCTTGATATTCCAAATGCCCACCAGGGAAAGACCATGTTCCTTCGCCATGAGCATTTCGTCTTTTCCCCAATAAAACTTTACCATCTTTTATAACAGCAACCCCAACACCTACTTTAGGTCTCATATTCTCCATATTATACACTTCAATCTTTTATAATTCTATCAAATTTAGAAAATTCAGTCATAATCACTTCACATTTAAATAAAAATTTAAAACATAAAGAATCCTTGACGTTAAACTTGAAACTTAAGATCAATATTTACCATCACTGAAATCAATTCAAGACTTAGGGTATATTGAATAATAATTTTAGCTTTGGCTTAAATTAGAGTAAAAGATACACATATCCGCTACTCTTGAATTTACAAAAAAACTAAACAAATGGAATTTTCATATCAAGCACCAGAAACAAAAATAGAGACAGTTGAGACCTACAAAACTTGGGATTTAACTAAGCTGATAAGTCTTACAGAGAATCAATACCACAATAAAATTGAAACTGACATCAATGATTTAATGCCTCATATCGATAAGGTGGTTCGTGTTCATGGTGAATCTCACCCTCACCTACCAGCGGTTCGTAAGCTATTTCTTCAATTGGTTGCTGAGCTTAACGAGCATATTAAAAAAGAAGAGAATCTATTCAAGTCGATTGCCAAAAACAACTTAAATGCAAGCAAACTAGAATTTGAGATATCATCTTTAGCAGGCAATCATATAGCTTTCGAGAGCGTTCTTGAAAATATTTCAGAATTGACAAACAAGTTTACAGCTCCTGAAGGTTCTTGTAGAACTTACAATATAGTTTACGATTCTTTAAGATCATTCAACGAGAAACTATCTCACTACAGAGACCTAGAAAATAAGGTTCTTTTCGAAAAGATTTTAGCTCAATAAAAAGTTTAAAACATAAAAGAGGCTTGTCACAACTGACAAGCCTCTTTTATGTATCTAAATAATTCAGTCTATAACGAGCTTAAAAATATTAAAATTCTATTTCTGATTACTAAATGAATAAGTGATTTTAAACGACAGGTAAGGTTCCAAATTATAAGATTCCTTGATATAAAAATTAGGCCCTTTACTTACTGATTCATATTTAATGCTATTAAAAACATTGGAGCACGATAGCATCACTTGCCATTGATTATCTTTAAATCCTTTCTTAATTGCGAGATTCGAATACCAATAAGCATCGCGTTTCAATTGCGCAGTAATCATCGGGCTTTGATATTTAAAATCCCATTTAAGAACGATATTTTGAGGCAATGTAAAACTATTATTAATGCGGCTATCCGTACGAAATTGAGTTTCCTTCTTTTTGAACTGATCAATGTTAACATCTAATTTATAAGAAAATAGAGAACTTGAGATATTCAAATTCCACCAGCTATACAAATCTACTCCAATCATTAATTCGGTTCCAACACTCCACGATTTACCAACATTTTCACGGGTACTGATCAAAACATTAGCAACATCCGTTCGCGAAAATTCCTGAATCACATCTCGTGTATTACGCGCAAAAACTTCGACACCTACAAAATCTTTATCCCAAGATTTTTTATAAGCCATTTCAAAAGCATGTGTAAATGATGGCATTAAATTACCATTTCCCTTTGAGTTTGAATAAGGCGAATCGTATGATAAAATAGGAATCAGATGCCAGTACTGTGGACGTCTAACACGTTTCGAATAACTTGCTGCTAATTGGTGGTTTTCAGAAAAATTATAAACCGTGTGCACACTGGGAAACAAAGTTGTAAAGGATTTTACCGAAGGAACTTTAATCAATTCACCATCTTTAGACAGATACTCATAATTAGATTGCCTTTCAGTCCATTCATTTCGGATTCCTAACTGATATTCAAACTTATCAAAAGTACTTTTCAGCGAGATGTATGCAGAATAAACATCTTGTTTAAAATTAACTTTTTGATCTAGTGGCTCATTTGAAAATGGCACTAAATTTCCTTCTTCATCAAAAACACCATTTACTGAAACAACTTTAGGAATATGATCTGTGTTCAATTTAAGCCCCATATCGAAAGAGGTTTTCTCACTTAGCTTATTCTGGTATCCAATTTTCGCATTTACAATTGTTTCATTATACTCTTTCCCTTCCCTTCCTTCTTGAACCAATACATTAGTATATTGTTTTTCATCAAGTTGTTTTTCATTAAAAGGATGCAAATAACTACTGTAATTAACTGAAGTCGAAAGCAGATGTGTTCGGTCTTTGGTAAAAGCATGTTCGTATTTAAAATTGCTCCCTATATACTGGTAATCATATTTATATTCACCTTTAAATTGATAAAGCTTATTTGAAATAATAGAAGAAGCATTTTCAACTATTTCAGAAACATCTCCCTCTCTGGTATTACTCTGATTTGAAGCAAGAAGATTTCCATTGATATTAAAATCGATACAATCTTTATCCGTAAGATCATAGTTAAAACCAAACTCTGTATAATTTTGGTTGCCTCCACCTCTCTTATTCATATCAGAATACACCGTATAGAGATAATCTCCTTCGGTATTTATTCTATCAGTAACGACACTCGCTTTCTCCCAAACTCTATGATTCATATTTCCCTCGAGATACCAACTACCGCGATCACTTTGTTTATTAATTGAATAGTTTAGCCTATAATCACCATAAGTCGAAGCACGTGTTGTTGCGCTAATTGCATACCCTTTTAGTCTGTTCTTTTTCAAAAGGACGTTAATAATACCCGCAGTACCTTCAGCATCATATTTCGCAGATGGATTTGTAATAACTTCAATTTTATCGATTCTATCGGATGGTATTTGCCTAAGTTTCTCTTCTCCATTCGACACGGCTTGCCCATTAATAAAAACACTAAATGTACCATCACCTCTATAAGTAAGCCTTCCCTCGAAATCAACTTGTAAGGAAGGGATGTTTTCAAGCAAATCCATAGCCACTGAAGCCCCAGGAAAACTGCTAGCATTAATCACCTTCTTATCGACTTTATAACTAATAGCAGGAGGCGTTGCTCTTACAACAAGCTCGCTTATATTTTCAGAAAGAACATCGAGCTTTATAATACCTATATCTCGCAGCCCCCTTTGAAGTCTTAGCTTATCGATAACGACAGACTGATAACCGATAAAACTAAGCTTAAGGCTATACTGTCCTGCTTTAATATCTTTTATAAGAAAGTACCCATCACCATCGGTAATGGTTCCTAACAAAACGGTAGAATCAACAGGAGATTTAAGTATAGCATTCGCATAAGGCAATGGATTGTTACTTACTTTATCAATAAGAGTACCACTTATCTTACAGTTTTGAGCTGAAACCAAACAATAAACGGATAAAAGCAACAACGTAAAAATTAAATTCTTCATAATCATTATAGTGTTATAACACTCAATTAAAACTGAGTAATGGCAGCCTCCAACAGAATTTAAAGGAGTTGAGGATTGAATTTAAGTTAAATATTTATTCTCCATTAAAACGAACAATTGCATGAATTAGTTACAACTGGATTGATTTTTTTTTAAAGAAAAGAATCCCTAATTTAAAATCCCATTATAACATTAGCGAATCAACTTGTTGGATATAAACATTTACAAAACAATGCTCGATGTAAAAGCTTAAAACATAAAAGAGGCTTGTCAGTTGTGACAAGCCTCTTTTCTTATAATTCAACAGTCTATATTTTTAAATGCCTTCTTTAACGGTTACTTCAGTCATAGAAGGTGTACTCCGATTTTGGTAACGATTCATTCTGATAATTTACATCTTATTTTTATTTGATCTTGATTAATAATACGTGTCAAATCTAAAATAATTTTCTGTAAAACGAATATGATTCAAATCACAAACGACTAGAATTCGCTTTTTGTACGAGTTTTAATCTCTTAATTCGAATACTGCAATTGAATCAATTTGTTATATTTACCTTCTATCATCAGCATCAATTCATCATGTGTGCCCTGCTCAACAATCTCACCTTGTTCCAAGACGATAATTTCATCGGCCTTTCTAACAGTAGACAAGCGGTGTGCAATCACTATGGATGTTCTTCCTTTCATCAGCTTCTCTAATGCTTCCTGAACCAGTTGCTCCGATTGAGAATCTAATGAAGAAGTAGCTTCATCCAAAATTAGAATTTTAGGGTCCTTAAGAATCGCACGTGCTATGGCTATTCGTTGACGTTGCCCACCTGAAAGCTGAGTGCCACGTTCTCCTACTACCGTATCAAACTTTTCGGGAAAGCGATTGATGAATTCCATAGCATTAGCCTTTTTAGCGGCTTCGTAAATTTCCTCTTCACTTGCACCAGGCTTGCCATAGGCAATATTTTCACCTATGCTTCCACCAAATAGAAAAATGTCCTGAGGCACCAAGGATATCTGGCTTCTTAAAGCTGATAAAGGAAATTCATGACTATCAACTTGATCGAAAAACAAACTATTCTTAGGTGGACGGTGCAACATCAGAAGCAGTGAAGCCATGGTGCTTTTTCCTGCACCACTATGCCCAACAAGTGCGATCATTTTATTGCTTTCAATTTCTAAATTGACATTATTCAGAACTCCCTGTTCTATTCTTGAAGGATAAGCAAAGGTCAAGTTTCTAAAGCTAATTTCGCCCTCCATCCTATATTTAGGATCAATATCCTTGATATCTTGAATATCCTCAGGCACTTCATCATAGATCTTGAACAGGTCTTCAGTAGCTCCAATAAACTTCTGAATACTGGTGTACACATTAGCCAAACCACTTATAGTCCCCCCCACAAAAACAGAATAAATTACAAAGGAGAATAAATCTCCAGATTGCATTTCACCTGCTTGCAGTAAACGAGAACCTTGCCAAACCATAGCGGCAATCGCACCAAATAAGCCGAGAATAATAAAAGAGGAAAATGCCCCTCTGTACTTGCCTCTCGTCATGCCTAAATCTGCAATTTCAATGGTTTTCTTTTTGTATCGTGCAATTTCAATAGATTCATTCGTAAATGCTTTTACAGATTGAATGCCTTGAAGGGTTTCTTCAATAATTGTATTGGAATCTGCCAGTTTCGTTTGCACGTCTTTAGAAAATTTTCGAATAAATCGACCAAAGAATCTTGCCACTATCATTGTTGGTGGCAGCGTAATCAGCATAAAGGCAGTCAGTTTTATCGATATGATAGCCAAAAGCGTAATACCACCAGTAATGACGATAATCTGACGTATAAATTCAGCCAGCGTGCTAGTCATAGTTTCCTGAAGCAAAATTACATCGGCTGAGATTCGACTATTCAGTTCCCCCACTCGTCTTCTTTCAAAAAACTGTAAGGGTAGTTTTATTAAATGACGATAAGTAGCCTGACGAAGTGCAGCAAGCGATCTCTCGGTTACATTAACAAATAAAACAATGCGAAAATATGAAAAGGTCGCCTGAACGATTAAGACAAGAGCAATCAATATAGCCGTTTGGTTTAAGGTCTGTCCCAATGTTGTAGAATTACCTGTGTTCACCAAATCGCCAAGTAATTTCGGGAAAGCTAGGCTAGCCAAACTTGAACCCAGCAGGAAAAATATGCCTAGAAAATACTGACCACGGTAAGGTTTGATGTATTTATAAAGCCTGAAGGCATTGCGTATGCCACTTTTATTTATTTTCCCTTTGGGAACATTCGATGTATCTGCCGTATGTGATCTTGCCATTCTTAAATTTTATTATTTGGTATTATTCTTAATAATACAGAAATAAGCTGAGATAATAATTCTCAGAAAGATTTTTATTGGCATTATTATAAAAAAAAGCCTAACAGTTTAATCTACATCTTGTAAATAAACTGTCAGGCTTAAGTAATTATAGCTTACACTTGGTATAAAAAGAGATAGACATTTCCGTGCACACCCTTTTCTAAGCTTAGATATTTTGATAGCTGCAAGCTCTTTCGAATTTGCAGTCCAAACTCAATTCCTTTAAACTATGTTGTACTAGCGTTTTTCACTTTCTTTTCTATATATTTTGAGTTCATTATTCTAAGAATTCCCATATAATCTAATTCAAACTCAATTAAGTCACCAACCTTATATTTCTTTTTATTTTCGTCAAGGTCAATCACAATCATATCGGAACTCGCACCAGCTACTTTTAAACTTCTGTCAACCAACTCAATATGATCTATCTCTACATCAAGAAGCCCTAAGTCAATAATAGCTCGATATGATGTTTCACCAATATCACTTTCGTTAAATTCAAAACTTTCGCCCTCCACATTTGTGCCCATTTCACCATGTGGAATAAGAGGTTTTTCAATTAGTTCAATTATTTCTGTATTCAAACTAAATACATCAGAGTGCATTTTCTCGAATTTTGTATTATTATATACATCTGTTCCAAGAAACAATGTTTCGCCTACTCTAAAATGATTGATTCCTTTTGGTAAAAGATTTTGAAAGATCAACGGAATAGTCACTGAAGAACCACCTGAAACATAAGGAATTTGTTTATCAAACTTTGCTTCAATTAACTGTTCGTATAGACTTAACTGAATGAGTTTATCGTGATTAGGCAAAACACCATACAAGCAGGACAAATTGGTTCCGATACCTACAACTTGTATGTTTTCTAACTTAAAAACACTCTCATAAAAAGCTATTAAGTGTTCACCTAAAACGCCTTCTCTAAGTTCTCCAAGCTCAATCATAATGATGATCTTGTGCGTCTTATTTTGTTTTTTTGCTTCTTTTGATAAAAGCTTAATCGTTTGAAACTCCGTATTCATACTAATATCTGCATATTTAACGATTTTAGGTATGGATCGTTTTGCAGGAGGTTTAATATAAACCGTTTCAATTTTTGGGTTAATTTCTTTTATTTCTCTCAAGTTAGAAACCCGAGAGTCGCAAATTTGTTTAATGTCGAATTTCAAAAGTTCTGTTAGAAACAGTTTATTGCCACTCAGCATTTTAGATACAATAGACCATTCAATCCCATTCTTTTCAAAAAGGGTATCGAGATAGTTATAATTTGATTTTAGTTTCTTAATATCAATCGTTACAAAGGCCATTATTTCTATTTTTTATATCGCATTTCAACATACTTACTACTAAATCCCACTTTTTCATATAAAAATCTTGCTGGATTTTCGGGCTCAACGTGCAAAGCAATACTGCCTTCTGCATGATCAATTGCTTCTTGCATTAATGCTTTACCTATTCCTTTCCCCCTATGATTTTTATGAGTTGCAATATAAACTAAGATATTCTCAGGAATATAATCTTTCATCCCTGTTTGATTAACGACTACTACTCCTGAAATTTCATCTTCTAAGTAAGACACCAAAATAAATCCCCCAAATGAAACTGTTTCCTTCAAAGCGTAATCAACCGCTTTTTCTATATCAGGTCTTGGGTCTCCATATTCTTGTAAATTATCGAATAAGAAGTTTATTAAGCCTTCTTTTTCTGTAATATTCGGTTTGCTTGTTGGACTGAATGCTTTTGTTTGAACCATAAAAATTATATTCGTTTATACTCTATAAGTCTAATAGACGACTTAATTAAAATTCCGTGCCGTATAGGTCACTTCAAAAATCACAACACACTGTATATGAGCGATAAAGAGATTTAATGCTCAACATATCATTTACAACGCCGCTTACTAATTGTTATTTTGTTCAAAGATAGCACTTTTCCCGTATTACTTATAACGCATCCTTAGCTCCCGTCTGATATTTTCTTTTCTTTAGATTTCAGATTGCGTTATGTTATGTTTTGTGAGTCTTATCTCTTAGGTAGTAATTGAATAGATGCAAAAACCATTGCTGAAACGGTTATGCAGAAGAGATTTACATCTAATCCAAAAGGCAATGCCATTTTTTATTTTTTCACAACAGTTCGCGTTATACTCTCTGATAAATGTGCTAATATTTCATAATTAAGTTCATCGCTTAAATCACTAAAAGCGCTGACTTTTATTTCTAATTTGCCCTGTTTCCCTATCAAGATAACTTCATCACCAGCTTCCACCTGTTTAATATTACTTATATCTACAATAATCATATTCATGTTTACAACACCAATTACACTACATCTATGTCCACGAATAAGAACACGACCTTTGTTGCTCAATGAACGACTATAACCCACAGAATATCCAACAGGAATTAAAGCAGTAGTAATATTATTTTGAGCCAGATAAGAAATACCATACCCAACAAATTCACCACTTTTAACTTCTTTAATAGCCATTATTTGACTTTTCCATCCCAGTATTCTTTTTAAAGGGTCAATTTTATTATTTTGATTATTTATGTACTGAATGAACACTTCAGTACTCGACCAAAAGCCGTAAAGCATAATACCGATTCTTACCAAATCCATTCTTGTTTCAGGATAAACAAAAGCGGCTGCAGAATTAGCAACATGTCTGTATTTTGGAATCAAATCATTTACTTCAAGCTGAGCCAACATTTCATTGTACTTAAGCAACTGATTTTGTATTCTTAAATGGTTTGATACACTTTCGGCTCCAGCTAGATGGGTACAGAATCCTGATAATTCAATATAAGACAGATTCTCTTTTAGGATATCAATAGCACAATCAAATTCTTTTAAATCTAATCCTGACCGATTCATTCCTGTTTCTATTTCAAGATGAATTTTTGCCTTTAAATTAAGCTCTTTTGCATATTTTATTGCCGTATTTAACCTTTCAATACTAAAGACAAAGAATTCTATTCCTTTTTCAATTGCATCCTTAATGTTTTCGTCGGACAACCACCCCATAAGCATAATTGACCTTGGTTTTGCAAGACAATTATAAACACGAACAGCTTCGCTATAATAAAAAACGGAAAAGTGATCAATACCATATTTTTCAAAAACGGGTACAACTTGTTCTATGCCGTGCCCATAAGCATTAGCCTTAACAACTGCTGATATTCTTACTTTATCACCAAATTTCGATCTCAAAAAAGAAATATTAGTCTTAACCGATTTTTCACTTAGTGTTATTATAGAATTATCAATCATAAATAAAGGCGTTTTTGTAAATTGTATAAAATAGCTCTATCCCTGTTTCAATAATATCTTCGGGAAAATCAAAATCAGGATTATGAAGCTGTGGATGATTTAAACCAGACCCCAAACCAAAATAACAAGCTTTGTATTTTTCAGTAAAATAACCAAAATCTTCCGACCATTTAAAAGGCGTTGTCAAGTACTCCACTTCCATGCCAATCTGTTTTGCTGATTGTTCAACGACATCAACACATCTATCATTATTAACTGTTGCTGGAAAGACTTCATTGTAAGAAATTTTACAGCTTAATTTTTCTGATATAGAAATTTCTTTTATTATTTTCTCACATTGATTTGTAAGCAAATCCAGATCTTCATTTTCGAAAGCACGTAGTGTAATTCTCATTTCGGCATAACCTGGTGAGGTACCAAAAGATATTTCACCCAATTGTATGTGAATGATAGTCAGAAGTATAAAATCACGAAAAAGAGTTCGATCCTCTCTTAAACTATGTAATCTATTGATTATTTGAGAAATTGCATTAGCAGGACTGATTCCATTTTGAGGTTCGGAAGCATGAGCTGTTTTACCAGTAAGCTTTACAGTCATCCCCTTTGATCCAGACGCAAAACTACCTTTTTTAAGGATTATTCTATGTTTTTTTAAACCTGGCACATTGTGAAGCGCAAACATATAGTCTGGATTAATCGTCTTGAATTTAGAATTCTCCATAACATCACGCGCACCTTGCTCTACTTCTTCGGCTGGTTGAAAAAGCAAAACTACTTTACCTTTAGTTGGGTGATCAGTTGAAATTTTCTGAGCCAAACCAGCTAAAATCGCCATATGCCCATCATGCCCACAAGCATGAGAAATATTATCATTCACTGATTTATACGCAATTTCGCTTATTTCTTTAATAGGCAAAGCGTCCAGTTCGGATCTAAACAGTATAGTTTTCCCTGGATTGGTTCCTTTAAAAATAAATAAGACGCCTGTATCACCAAGTCGAATAATCTCGTCAGGCTTATATTCTTTTATAAAGTTTATAATCCGCTCTGAAGTCTTATACTCATCATTGGAAAGTTCAGGATGTTGATGCAATTCCCTTCTAAGCTCTATTATTTTCTGATTCATAGATTCGTCTTTCAATTATAAAGTGAGTGACTATTTTATCTCTTAGGTAGTAATTGTATAAATGTAAAAACCATTGCTGAAACTGTTATGCCGAAGAAGTTTGCATCTAATCCAAAAGGCAATACCATTTCTGTTAAGATAAGGGTCAAAGTAGTTCCTCCTCCAAAAAACATAGCAAACAAAGCTGCTTTTGCTGATGGATTTTTTAAGAACATAAAACCCAAAACAGGAACAAACAATCCGGAAACCATAAAAGCATAAGAATACAACATCAAATCAAGTACATTTTCCATTTTGGTTGCCAGTAAAATGGCGAGTACTCCAATCACTAAGGTTGCTAATTGCGAATACCGAATACTTTTAGAGTTGTCTTTCGAAAGTCTTAATATATCTGTTGTAAAATTACCCGATGCCGCCATTAAACAACTATCTGCCGTCGACATGATTGCCGAAAAATAAGATGACATAAGCAGTCCCATTAAGCCAACAGGGAAAATATGCGTTAAGAGTAATGGCAAGCCAATTTCTGGATCGATAACACTTCCAGGAGCATATCCAATTTCAGTAAACATGCCTTGTTCAAAGGCAACTCTTCCCAATAAGCCTAAAGTAATTCCCATAAATGCCATGATAGGCCATTCGAACAAGCCAGCTATAAACCAAGCCTTTTTTGCTGTCTTCTCATCTTTTGAAGCATAGATTCTTTGATACAAGGTCATACCAACAAACCAAATAGGAACAATAGTAATAAGCCAATTAATAAATTGAATGAAACTAATATTAAATAGACTTAAAAAGTCATCTGGCAGATAAATTCTGATAGCTTCCCAGCCTCCAACTTTTACGAAGCCCAGTGGAATACCAACGCCTATTAAACCGACCATGAGTATAATCCATTGAATGGTATCGGTAAAAATAACCGCCTTAAGACCGCCAAGTACAGTATAGCCTATAACCACAACGCCCATTAATAATACGGCATCGACAATAGTAATTGAAGGGAAAGTTGCTGCAGCTAATTTGGCTCCTGCCAATACCTGAGAACTGGTAAATCCAATATATCCAATTAGAGAGATTAGGCCAGCTAAGATGGCTACTTTTCTATTATAGAAGTGATTAAGAACTTCAGGGAAACTCAAAAAATTGTGTTTCCTTGCCAGAGGATATATCAAAGGAATAAGAAAAATAGCAGCAATCCATGCTCCGATTATGCCTGTAAACAGCATCCAGCTACCCGAAAGACCAATTAAAAAACCTAAACCACCCAATCCTATAGAAAATCCACCACCAACATCTGTGGCAACAACAGATAAGCCTATGTGCAGCGAAGTCATTTCTCTACTTCCCACATAATAGTCGTCCTGCGATTTATTGCGTTTCATAAAATAGATGCCAACACCAAGCATACCTAGCATATAGATTACAAATATTGAAATGTCGATAATGTGCATATTTACTTTTTTGTAAAAAAAATAGATTTCGCAGCCTACGAAATCATTTCTCTGAAATGTATATTCTTTTATTAAGCAGCAATTAAGATTCTCAATATGGGGACGTGGCTAATATTGAAAACTAATCTACAAAAACCTCAGCTAGCCGAAATTTTTGTATTGTTTATAAATTTATCCTTTTATCTAAGCAAAGCAAAAGCGTCAGCGAATTTATTTAAAAGTAAAACTTCCGAATTCTGCCTACCAACTCATACCCTTTATTTATTTGTAGCACCTGTATAATAGTGGGTAGTATTCCCACATTTAGCGCACGTTACTTCTTCTTTCCCTCTAAATTTCTTAAATACAATTCTTCAGCTTTGTTCGTCTGGATAATGGGAAGTGAATTCAATCAGTTTCATATCTATTGGATTTTAAACCATGAACATACAAAATTAATCAGGGAAACTTGTGGGCAAGCATAAAATAAAACATGTCAGAGTACGAAGTTCCTGACAGAGTTGATTCCAAAAAGCCAAATCCAACAAAACATTTATCAAAGATTTCAAACTCTGACCAGTCAATCCATTCTGGATTAAAAACAACAACTTAAATAAGCTTAAATACTGTTAAAACAATTCATTCATATTGTTTATCATTTACAAACTAACTACTTTAGAGAAGTGTAAAGATTAATAATCTGACCTCCAACTAAAATATGCTTCGTATTCTACTGATTCTTTTAATTTTGTTCTTCGTTTATAATTCATCAGAAGCAACAAGCATAGAGACTGATTCTATCGTAAGGGTATCAGGGCAAATTGTAACTCAAAGCTCAACCCCAATTCCTTTAGCACACCTTATTATTAAAGGTAAGCAAAGTGGACAGGTTTGTGATAGTCTGGGTATTTTCCATTTACAAGTCAAGCAATCAGACACTCTCATTATTTCAGCCTTGGGATTTAAAACTCAGGAATGGACAATTCCATTCATTTTTGATACCACTCTCCCCTTATTCTACCCAATAACTCTAGAAAAAACCGCCTATTTAATTAATGAAGTTAATGTGTTTGCCTTTGGTACTTGGGATGATTTTAAGACTGCCTTTCTAAAGTTAGAAATTAAAGACAATTACGTGATCAATACGCAGATCACAAAAGAACTGGCACCATTTCAAACAAAAAAACCTAATATAGTACCACCACAATATCGAGCACTTATCGAAAAACCACATTTTATCAAGCACTTTAAAATCCTACCTGCTTATTTGTACACAAAACTCAGCAAAAATGAAAAAAGGAAGCGCAAGGTGGCTAAAATGATTCGTAACGAATGGAGAATCAGAAAATACACCAAATACTACACAAGTGATATCGTTTCTGCCCATACAGGATTAAAAGGTGAGGCTTTAGAAGATTTTATGACTTATTGTGGTCCAAAACTAGAAATTACTAAGATGACAAGTCGCTACTATATATTGGAACAAATCGTTAATAATTACAGAGAATATCTCAATCTGAAAAAAGATAATCAAACCCCTAAGTTATAGGCGATAAAAGAAATGGTTAATTATCTTCCGTATTAAGAAAACGCATTCAAATCTCTCCTAAGCATCGTATTATCTCATCAAGGCATCTGCACATTAATAATTAAAGCTTAACAAAAATTAACGGCAAAGCATTTCCATAAATAGTCCAAAAAATTATCTTTGTAGGACATAAAAAATAATAGACATTATTAATTGCCATAAAAAGCAATTCAAACATTGCTTTTTTTTGAGTGGAAAACCTTTGAATTTTGAAACAAAACGGTTTTATCCCATTGTCTTCTGCACCTTGCAGTTCTCAAAACAGATGAAATACCACAGTTAGAATAAGTAAACGTTTAATAACAAAAGCAAAATATACTTTTTTATGATGCAGACAGTTGATATCAAAGAGCTAAACGAACGTATCCAACAGGAAAGTTCCTTCGTGGATATGGTTTCTATGGAAATGAATAAGGTAATTGTTGGACAAAAGCACTTGGTTGAAAGCCTATTAGTTGGCTTACTATCCAATGGACACATCCTTCTTGAAGGGGTTCCTGGATTGGCAAAAACCCTTGCTATCAACACCCTTGCAACTACCATAGATGCAAATTTTAGTCGTATTCAGTTTACCCCAGACCTTTTACCTGCCGACCTTATCGGAACAATGATCTATTCTCAGAAGAAAGAAGAATTTGTTGTGAAAAAGGGACCCATCTTCGCCAACTTTATTCTTGCCGATGAAATTAACCGTGCTCCTGCAAAAGTTCAGGCTGCTCTTTTGGAGTCTATGCAAGAGCGTCAGGTAACTATTGGCGATCATACTTATAAGTTAGAAGAGCCTTTCCTAGTAATGGCTACTCAAAACCCGATTGAACAAGAAGGAACTTACCCTCTACCAGAGGCGCAAGTTGACCGTTTTATGCTTAAGGTGGTAATCAATTATCCTAAAAAAGATGAAGAGCAATTAATTATGCGTCAGAATCTTTTGAAGGCTTTCCCAGTTGCAAATCAAATTCTTAAACCAGAAGATATTCTTAAGGCACGTTCGGTGGTTAAGGATGTATATATGGATGAGAAAATTGAAAAATATATTGTTGATATTGTTTTCGCGACTCGTTTCCCAGCTGATTATGGTCTAGAGAAATTCAAAGAGATGATTGCCTTTGGTGGTTCTCCTCGTGCGAGTATTTCATTGGCATCGGCAGCTAAAGCATTTGCTTTTATCAAGCGTCGTGGTTACGTTATTCCTGAGGATATTCGTGCTGTTTGTCACGATGTATTGCGTCACCGTATTGGTTTAACTTACGAGGCTGAGGCAAACAATATCACAAGTGAGCATATCATTTCTGAGATTTTGAATACTGTTGAAGTACCGTAGTAATTACGAATGAGGAATTAAGAATTACGATTGAAATTCTTTACGTAGTTCTTAAATTTAACGACTTAATTATTAATTCGTAATTATCAATTCGTAATTAACTATGGAGACTAGTGAATTATTAAAAAAAGTTCGAAAAATCGAGATCAAAACCAAAGGTTTGTCTCGAAACATATTTGCTGGAGAATACCACTCAGCATTTAAAGGACGAGGTATGACCTTTAGCGAGGTTCGCGAATACCAGTACGGCGACGACATTCGTAATATCGACTGGAATGTAACAGCTCGTTACAACACTCCTTTCGTTAAGCTTTTCGAAGAAGAGCGTGAAATGACCGTGATGCTGATGATTGATGTGAGTGGTTCTCGTGAGTTTGGATCTATGTCGAAGCTCAAGAAAAATCAGATTACTGAGATTGCAGCTGTTTTAGCTTTTTCGGCTATTCAGAACAACGATAAAATTGGTGTTCTTTTCTTTTCAGATACCATTGAGAAATTTATTCCACCGAAAAAAGGAAAATCTCATATTCTAAGAATCATCCGAGAGCTAATCGATTTTAAACCCGAACATCGCAAAACGGATATCAATAACGCTCTTCGTTACCTAACTAAGGCAATCAAAAAGCGTTGTACCACTTTCGTGATATCCGATTTTATAGATGATAACGACTTTGAAAAATCCTTGAGTATTGCCAACAACAAACACGATGTGGTCGCTCTTAAGATTTACGATAAGCGTGAAGAAGAATTACCTTCGATCGGACTTATTAGAATGCTCGATGCGGAGACACGTCAATACCAATGGGTAGATACCTCAAGTTCGAAGGTAAGAAACGCTCATGCAAAATGGTGGATAAAGAATCAATCGAAAGTTGAAGAAACTTTCAAACGTTCGGGTGTTGATGTTGCAAATATCAGGACTGATCAAGACTATGTGCGATCGTTGATTGCCCTATTTAAACGAAGAGCCTAATTAAATTGATAATTTAAGATTTTAGATTTGTGATTTATTCATAATTAATCATTCATAAATCTTAACTCATAATTCAAAATAATTGAGGGTTTTAAAGAAATAAGATGATAGGATTACAAAAAATAAAAAAACAATTTCAGATAAGCTTATTACTTCTGAGTTTTACCTTGCTATTAAATCCTGCAATGGCTCAAAATAATGATGATGGCTTAACTGTGAATGTGGCTTTAGATACGAATGTTATAGCCATAGGCGATCAGATTAATTTGAAATTATCTATCGATCAACCTAAAGATGTTACCGTAATCTTTCCTGTTTTCACAGATAGTATTACCAAAAACATTGAGATTATTCGTCAATGGCCTATAGATACAACAAAGAATAAGGATGGTAGTTTTAAGGTAAATAAGCGATACTTAATTACGTCTTTTGATGGTGGTGTTCACAAAATCCCTCCTTTTGTATTTAAGTTAAATGGTGCAAACATCAATAACATTATTCGTACTGATACGCTACAATTGGGAGTTCGCAGCTTCGAGATTGATACGACGAAAGCCAATTTCGATATTTCCATGCCAATTCATACACCAGTTTCATTTGCTGAGATTGCACCATGGGCTGGAGGTGGCTTATTGCTTATTGTTATTCTTTTTGCTGCTTATTACTTCTATCGCAGATACAAGCGAAACCAACCTTTCTTTAAAGCTGAAGTTCCTGCCGAGCCTGCGCATGTTATTGCGCTTAGAAAGCTAGAGGAAATTGATGAGCAAAAGCTTTGGCAAACGGGTAAAATCAAGCAATATCATTCTGACTTGACTGATGCTGTTAGAAACTATCTTGACGAACGTTTTGATTTGGCAACTATTGAATCAACTACTGATGAAACGATGGATGCTATTTCAGAAGATATCATGCATAAGGATCTTATTGCTGACTTGAAAGCTATTTTGGAAAGAGCTGACTTGGCTAAGTTTGCTAAATTCCAACCTCTTCCGGATGAAAACCAGTTGAGCTTGAAATATGCATACCGTATTGTCGAAAAAACTATCATTAAAGAAGTAGTTGTAGAAGAGCCTGAAGAGGAATCTGAACCAGCTCAATTATCAAAAGAAGAAGAGAACAAATTAGTCTAATAAACAAATGGTTATTGGTTGTTGGTTGTTGGTTATCAATTTTAACTTTTTTGACTTTAAGCTTTATACTTATAATACGTTATACTTTTTTACTTGTTCACTTTAACCTTTATACTTATAATACTTTAACCTTTACACTTATAATACTTGGCACTTAAAATATGAATAATCTAGATTTCGCAAATCCTGAATACCTATACTTATTACTGCTAGTTGTTCCTGTTATTGCATGGTACATTTGGCGCGATAAGAAGGCTCATGCCAGCATACAAGTCTCTACTTTAAAGAGCTTGAAAAAGGCACCCAAAACTTACAAATATTATTTCCGTCACTCTCTAATTCTATTTAGAGTTTTAGCCATTGCTTTTTTGGTGATTGCTTTGGCACGACCTCAATCAAGTAACGATTGGAAGAATGTGAGTTCAGAAGGAATCGACATTGTGATGTCCTTAGATATCTCAAGTAGTATGCTAGCTCAAGATTTTGAACCTAACCGTTTGGAAGCAGCTAAAGATGTTGCTACACAATTCATTACAGGTCGTCAGCAAGATAAAATTGGTTTAGTTATTTTTAGTGGTGAGAGTTTTACTCAATGTCCACTTACGACTGACCATGCTGTTCTAATCAACCTATTCAGCGATATCAAATCAGGAATGATTGAAGATGGTACGGCTATTGGTTTAGGATTGGCAAATGCTGTAAATCGCTTGAAAGATAGTGAAGCAAAATCTAGAGTTATCATTCTTCTTACTGATGGGGTTAACAATCAAGGTGTGATTGCTCCTATTACAGCTGCAGAACTAGCTAAGACCTACGGCATTCGTGTTTATACTGTTGGTATTGGAACACAAGGCACAGCGCCTTACCCTTTCCAAACGCCATTTGGTGTGCAAATGCAGAATATGCCAGTTGAAATTGATGAAGCAACTTTAACAGATATAGCTGAACTTACAGGCGGTAAATATTTTAGAGCTACCGATAATAATAAGCTGAAAGCTATCTATGAAGAAATTGATCAGATGGAAAAACGAAAGATAGAAGTAAAACAGTTTAGTACAAAGAGCGAAGCTTACAGATGCTATGCTCTCTTGGCTGCACTTTTCCTTTTACTTGAAATTGCTTTCCGAAACAGTATTCTTAGAAACATCCCTTAAAATAAGCTTGTTAGATTTGAGATCCAAATTACTAACAGCAGAAAATAATATAACATCTATAAAATTAACAATACGTGATTACTGAAAAGAAGAAACATTCTAATATCTCTGTACTCACATCTAATATCTTTTTCGAATGAACCAGTTTCGTTTTGAACATCCAGAATATCTCTACTTATTCTTCATTATTCCTGCTCTTGTAGTCTTATATTACATTAGCTATAGAATGAAGAAAAAAGCTCTACGTGAATATGGCGATATGTCTATTATTTCGCAATTGATGCCTTTCGCATCATTCACAAGACCTATCTATAAATTCTCATTAATGCTTTTGGCTTTTTGTTTTCTTATAATTGCCATAGCAGGTCCGCAGTTTGGCTCTAAAATGAGAAAGATAAAACGTAAAGGTGTTGAGATCGTGATTGCACTCGATGTATCAAACTCAATGTTGGCACAAGATATTAAGCCAAATCGGTTGGAACGTGCAAAACGTGCCATCTCTAAAATGGTTGATAACTTGAATAACGACAAGATTGGTTTAATTGTATTTGCCGGTGAAGCTTATACACAACTACCTATTACGACAGATTATTCATCTGCAAAGCTATTCCTATCTACTATTAGTACAGATATTGTTCCAGTACAAGGAACAGCAATTGGGGCTGCTATCAATCTAGCAAGCAAAAGTTTTACGCCTGATAGCGAGGCAAGCAAAGCCATTATAGTTATTACCGATGGTGAAAATCACGAAGACGATGCTAAGGAAGCTGCTCAAGCTGCATTGGAGCAAGGCATTCTTGTACATACTATTGCAATGGGATTGCCTAAGGGTGCTCCAATTCCGATTAAAGGCAAACCTGGTCAGTTTAGACAAGATGAAGAAGGTAATGTTATCATTTCTAAACTAGATGAGAAAATGCTAGCTGAAATTGCAGAAGCTGGTGGAGGAAATATGATTAAAGCCAATAACACTACAACTGGCTTAAAGGCATTATTCAAAGAAATTAATAAGATGGATAAAACCGAATTAGAACAAAGAATCTATTCGGATTACGATGAGAAATTTCAATATTTCATTGCCTTTGTCCTACTACTTATCTTGATCGAATATTTAATTCTTGACAGAAAAAACCGTCATTTAAAGGATATTCATTTATTCAGTAAGTAAAAGATTAACAATAGATCGTGAGATATGAGAATCAAGATATGAGATTGATTTACAAACGACATATAGTCAGAATATGGACTACAACTCAGCGAGTTTAAAATCAACTCGTTATCAGATATTTGTAAAAACTTACCGAACCGTTAAAATTAAGATTAGGATTGATAAAAAAATGGTCAGAATGAAAATAAAAATTAGCCTATTCATAATAGCTCTGCTTAGCCTTGCTTGTTTTGAAGCAAATGCTCAGAAAGAGAGAAAATTCATACGAAAAGGGAATGGTCTTTTCGAAAAAAAGAACTTTGAAAATTCTGAAGTAGAATATCGCAAAGCTCTTGATAAAGACGTTACGTCTTTCGAAGCCGCCTTTAATCTGGGCGATGCCTTATACAAGCAAAAGAAATACGACGAAGCTTTAGAGCAATTTCAATCATTGGCTTCAAAAGAGACTGACCCTCAACGTTTGGGTCTCCTACACCACAATATTGGCAACACTTTACTCGTTAATAAAAAGATTGATGAAAGCATTGAGGCCTACAAGCAATCGCTTCGATATTTCCCTGATTCAAAAGAAACCAAATACAATTTGGAATATGCTCGTAAGATGAAAGAAAAGGAAGAGCAAAAGAAAAAACAAAATAAGGATCAGCAGAACCAAGACAACAAGGACAATAAAGACAAAAACAAAGATCAAGATAAGAAAGATCAAAAGAGTAAGGACGATCAGAAAAAGAAAGATCAAGATAAAAAGGATCAGGACAAGAAGAAAGATCAAAAAGATAAGGAGAAAGAAAAACAAAAGCCAAACGAGGGTGATAAAAATAAAAAGCAACAACCTAAAGAAAGTAAAATTTCAAAAAAAGATGCTCAACGCTTGTTAAAAGCATTAGAGAACGACGAGAAAAAAGTGCAGCAGAAAGTTCAAAAGGCTAAAGCTAAAGCACAAAAAAAGAAGAAACAAAAAATTAAAAAGGATTGGTAATGCATAATGATGAATTAGAATTTATGAATTATTATTATTAAAAGTTATGACTTACTATCCATTCATTACTCATAATTAAATTATTAGCTGAATTAACAATAGACTTATTGTATACTTCGCTCCTATTCTGCAAAATTATCTGTAATTTTGATTTTGCTTGAAATTTGAACCTTTAGTAAAATTATAAAAGATTGATGAAGAAATTATTTTTCTTAATACTAACATGTTTATTTATTAGTACTTCGGCCTTTGCCGATAAGACTAGATTTACAGTTACAGCACCTAAAGTTGTTGCTCTAGGTGAACAATTTCGTGTATCCTATAGCATAAATGAAAAAGGATCTAATTTGAAACTACCTTCATTAAAAGGTTTTCAAATTTTAATGGGACCTTCGACATCTACTAATATGAGTACGCAGTACATCAATGGAAAAAGAACCTCGAGTTCGTCTTATACCTACACATATGTACTTCTTAGTGAAACTGAAGGTAAATACACATTCGCCCCAGCAGAAATAACTATTGATAGCAAAGTGGTTAAATCTAATAAGCTCACTATCGAAGTTGTTCGTCAAAGCACTAAAAACAAACAAAAAGGTACGCACGGTAGTGCATCTGCCCAATCACAGAATATAACTCAAGATAACCTATATATTAAGGTTAACGTCGATAGAAAAACTGTTTTTATGGGAGAGCCTGTAAAAGCAAGCTTAAAGATTTATTCAAAAGCTTCTAATGTTGTCAATATAGAGCAAGTAAAAGAACCATCATACCAAGGGTTCCTTACACAGAATATTGAAAGAAAAACGCCTAATGCTTTTCAAGGTGAAAACGTAAATGGAGAGATATTTTATACTTATATACTTAAAGAAGTTCTACTTTTCCCACAACATGAAGGCGAAATCATTATTAATCCTTTAGAGTTAAATTGTATTGTACAACTTACAGCACAAGCACGATCACGAGGTTTCTTCGATGATTTCTTTAACAACTACAAAAACGTTCGTGTTCCTCGTAAATCAAAACCTGTTAAAATTAAGGTAAAGCCTGTTCCTAATAATTCACCTAAAAGTTTTGATGGTGCAGTTGGACAGTTTAAGATGAACACTACGATCAGCAAAAAATCAGTTAAGGTTGATGATGCCATTACAATGAAAGTGAAAATTTCTGGTAATGGAAATATGAAACTTATCAATCCTCTAGAATTTGATTTCCCTGCAGACTTTGAGGTTTATGATCCTAAAACAAATCAGAACTTAAAAAATTCGGCTAAAGGAATGACGGGATCAACAACATTTGAATATCTTATTATTCCGCGTCACGCTGGTGATTTTACAATTCCTGCTAACGAGTTTACTTATTTCGATCCAAAGGCAAAACGTTACATAACTAAATTAAGTCCTGAATTTAAAATTACCGTTGCAAAAGGTGAAGGTGGCGTATCAAATACAACGATAAGCTCATTTACTAAAGAAGATGTAAAGTTCATTGGGAAGGATATCCGATTTATTAAGACAAATATTTTTGAGCCTATCTATAAAGGGAAAATCTTCTTTGGTACTTTAAATTTCTACTTGGCATATATCTTACCTTTTCTTATATTTTTATTAGCTTTTATATTTAATCGCAAAAGAATTAAAGAGAATGCTGATGTTGCTAAAATGAAGAACAAACGTGCTAATCGTATTGCGATGAAACGTTTAAAAGCTGCAGCTATTAGCCTTAAGGCTAATAAGAAAGAAGAATTCTACGACGAGATTCTTAAAGCTCTTTGGGATTATATTTCTGATAAATTCAACATCCCATTATCTGATTTAAGTAAAGACAATATCAATGATATCCTTGTTAATAAAGACATTGATAAGGAAATGATTACTGATTTCATGACTATTCTTGATACTTGTGAATTTGCTCGTTATGCACCATCAAGTGGCTCGTCTGAAATGGACAGCCTGTATCAAAAAACTATGGAAACAATTACCAAACTTGAAAAAAACATCAAGTAATTATGCAAAAGTTTATTTACACACTTATAGCCTTAGCTCTATCAATTCAGGTTTTTGCCCAAATTAGCACTAACCCAATTCAAGAAGCAAATGGTTTTTATCAAAAAGGCGAATACGAAACGGCTATCAAGTCGTACGAGTCTGTTCTAGAAACACGTATTGAAGCTCCAGAGATTTATTTCAACCTAGCTAATGCCTATTATAAAACAGGACAGATTGCTCCTGCTATTCTTAATTATGAAAGAGCTCTCCTATTGTCTCCTGATGATGAGGATGTGAAATACAATTTAGGATTGGCTCAGAAGAATGTTATCGATAAGCTTGAAGTTTTACCCGAATTCTTTGTGTCATCATGGGTATCAGGCATATGGAATCGATTAACTGCAAGTGCATGGTCTTATCTATCTATAATTAGCTTTTTTCTATTCTTAGCTCTGTTAAGTTTGTATTTATATAGCAAACTGAGTCGAATTAAGAAGCTTGGCTTTTTCTTATCAATCTTGTGTTTACTATCAAGTATCGTTTTCTACAACTTTGCATCAAAAATGAATGAGCAACTAACACTTAGAGAGTATGCCATTATTTTCAACCCAAGTGTAACGGTTAAAGGATCTCCTAATGAAAGTGGGACTCAACTTTTTCTTCTACACGAAGGAACTAAAGTGAAAGTGATAGAAGAACTTGGCGACTGGCGAAATATTAAGATCAGCGATGGTAATCAAGGTTGGCTTAAAAAAGAAGATATTGAAATTATCTAAATTAGGTAAAAGCATAAAAGAAGGGCAACATTATTGTTGCCCTTTTCAGGCCAGTGTCGGTTCTATTCTTCTTCCACGTCTATATATTTTCTGCACTCCTTCTCTTTATCTCTATTGTATGAGGCTACTTCAAAATTATCGGCATTTACCGCTTCAATTTTCTTCCTTTGAAAACTATCAGCCAATGCTGCATTATAAAGCTTTAAATCAACAAGTTTAATCTGTATATCTTTCATTACCTGAATCTGCGATAATAACTCACCAATACGTTTGGCATCTGCTTTTTGTAACTATTAATTACTTATTTAATTCTGTTAGTATTTCTTGGATATTCATCATTGATTCAATTAGATTCTTCCATACCCCAATCCTGATCATCTTCAGAATTATCATGTTTTACTTCCCATTTATAATCACAATCGGGACATAAATAGATGGTTACTGTATCATCTACATCAAATAAATATGCATTCTCTTCACTACAGTTTGGGCATTCAATAATCATAAACTTACATTTAACTAATTATACATTAACTCTCACTTATCAATAGTTTTATTCTCAGTGCAAATTTCTTTCCAGGCTATAAATACTTTACTTATATTCTTATAAAAAACATTCACAACACCATCAACGTTTACCGTAAAAATCTCATCCCATTTGTCATCATAAATATTTTCTGCTGGTTTACAATCACCAATTACATATGCTTCAAGATTTAAGTAAACCCAATTACTATCATTAAATGTCATAGTTACTCCCTTTTCTTTGAACTTTGATTGAATTTCTCTTTTAACTGCCTTTTTTGCATCACTAATTTCACTAAAAATTCCACACAAAAACCTTTCCCTATTTTGAATTTCTATAGAGAAAAACAATCCATAATATTTATAATTTTCATTTTTAAAACCAAACCTCATAGCACTAGTGTCTTCTACATTAACTTCTTTATGAACAGCACTTACACATTGCCAGCCTGTATCATCCTCTATAAGCTTATCGTAAAGCTTCTTTAAAAACTCTTTGCGGAGATTTACCTTAAGAGAATCTCGCAATGAGTTCAAATTGCTAATGCAACTATTCATATCAGCGACCCTATTCTTAACAATGATATAATTATTTCTTACGTCATCAGTCAATAACAGTTCTTTTTTTAATAACTCATCCAATTGAGTATTCATAACTTCAAATCCTTTACGTAAATTAAACATTCCTTTCAAGTGGTCAACATACTGCTCAATCCCACTGATCAATTCTCGATCTTTAAGTCTACATTTAGGCAAAACGGCTTCTTCTAGCCAAGGAAGAATATGATGCCTAAAACTGATTCCCTTATATCTTGGGCCTAATTTATCTCTCAAATAATCAGGGAAACTACTCTTGGTTGGTTTTTTCTCACCACATCGTGTTAAGTAAAGAACATGAATCTTGTTAAGAGCTTTTCCTTTTAACTGAACTACATCAACATACCTTTTTAATTGCTCATCTTGATCAACGGCATTATGAATTTTATTCTCTATGATAACTGCATAGTTGTCATCTATAATTGTAGCATCAATACGATTTTTTTCAGCATGAATTTTTGGATTCGTAGGATTTTCCCCGATATCAAGATATTTTAAAAATGATATTAAATTTGAATATTGATTAACCTCTTGGTATTGCAATATTTTCACCAAAATACGACTATGAGCATTCTCATCAGCATGTACTTCATCGATAATATTGAGATGATAAGGAGCATTTTCAATAAGTTTATCCTTTTCTACTTGATATTTATTAACAAATTTTAAATTCTGTATCATTTTTATTGATCTATCATTTTCTGCCATAAAAATATTATTAACTATTCTAATTGTTTTAAATACAACTCTCCACAAGCTCTAGCGTCGCTAAGTGCTTCGTGGTGATCAAGATCAATGTTGTGCTCCTCGCAGCAGATATTAAGTGCTGATCCGTACATTTTGTAAGTACATTCCCAACGGTCTGGTAAATTCAATTCAGAATAATCTATATCGAGATCTTTCATACTTTTTGCCAAGACATTACGGTCGAAGGGCTCATTATGCGCTACCACAATTTTACCTTGCAGTCGCTTTTTAATTTCAGGATAAATTGCAGAAAAGAAAGGAGCATCTTTAGTATCCTTTGCTGAAATGCCATTTACTCTGGTATTGTGAAAGTTGTGTTTGTTCTTGGGTGGTTGTACTAGCGAATAGTATTCTTCAACTATTTTCCCATGTTTAAAACTGACAATACCAACTGCTGATATATGATGTTTTACTGCTGTTTCAAAATCTATGGCTACAAAATCTTTCATTACACTATTTATTACATTTGATTCTTAAAATTGACAAAAATGTCACACATAATTCTTGGTTAATAAATAAGATCTTTTGCGAATATTCTAAATTTCCAGAATACACATTGCTAAAATAAGCTTTAAACTACACTTTTAGCCGCTTTTAAATGTTCTGCTCGAATCTCCTTTTTTAGTTTTTCAGGCTGAATAATTTTCACATGTGAACCATAAGAAAGTAAGTCCATTTTAAAGTCGTGTGATAAAAGCACAAAAAGCTTAATTCTCAATTCATTTTCGTTATCAATCAGAATTTCCTGACTGTGATGTAAGGGCAATGATTTTGCATACTTACCCTGATGTTCATCGAATGATAGTATAACTTCCTCTGCTTCTTTCTTATCAGGTGTAATAATGCCTACAGCATGCTTAAAAAATGAATCAGCAGTAACACCCTCCAACTTATCGAATTTCATATTAAAGGGTTCCAAACTCAAAAACCTGTCTAAAGCAAAAGTTTTGAACTTATACTCATCCTCTGTATCACGAGCCCACAAATACCATCGATTTTTGTACTCTTTAAGCCCATAAGGCTCTACGCGTCGTTTACGAAGAGCTGTATCCCAATACTTTTGATAATCGAAACAGACTAGTTTACATTCTTTAATTTGATGCAGTAGTTGTTGCATATACTGTGTACCAGCGGGAGCCCTACTCTCCAAATGCACAAAATCAGATAAGCGTTCGGCAATGTTTAAGGCATTAAAAATATCCATAGCCTCCATAATTCTATTGCTCACATCCTGATTTTCGATATCGGCTGTATGATAACCATTTTTCGACTTATCGAATATAATTTCTATCCCATAAAGTGATAAGATATCGTTCTTATCTCTATAAAAAGTTCGTTCAGAAATATTAAAATCGTCGGATTGAATTTCAGACTCAAGGGCTAAGTAATCTTGAATTTCTTTGAATGTATGATAACCATTTCTCAATTTCCTGATAATTAAACTATAGCGCGCAAGGGTTTCTCTCTTCGACATTTCATAAGATTTTATAGAGCGACTAAGTTACATTTTTTTGATAAATATTCATTGAGGCTATTTATAAAAAAATGTATCAACAAGCCATTAGAACAGTCAAACATATTTCATCTTCTAAATTCGAATCCAAAGCCGTTCCCCAAATAGTATCAAGTTTATTTTCTGGATAAAAATCAATAATATTATCTAATATTTCAGAAATCTCAACCATTGTAGCTTCAGTTTTATTCGAATAAACATTTACTAACATACTTTTAGGATGACTAACACAATTATCACCTTTAGCTAAATCGCTCAATATCTTATGGCTAGCCTTCATGGCTCTATCTGCTCCCTTACAAACTGTTGTAACTAAAACGACTGAGTTGTTTTTTTCAAAAAACACCTTTACATGAGCTAGGTCTATATTGATATAACCATTCAGATTTATGAACTTATATAGCTCTTCAATAATTGTTATTATTCTACTATTATCATCAACAAAAAACACTGAGTCAAAAAGACTTCTCAAATCCTGACCTGCCTTTTCATTTAACGAATCAGATTGTTTTAATACAGCAACACACAAGCTGTGTCCGCAACGCTGCTGTTCTATCAATTTTATACATTCACTTGATATTTCTCTATCGGTATCCATTAAAACAAAGGTCATTTTTGATTTTGAATCTACCATATAACTAGCGATATAAGTTTCGCTTGTAAGTAACACCATTGGCTGATTAATTACTTTTTCTATTTGCTTAGAAAAATCTTGCCATTCTTCACCTATACCAATTACATTCACTTGAACCTGATCGTTGTTATCCTGTACCATATTTTCACATTTTGATTGATTATAAATCAAAAATACATCAACATACTGACAGAAGGTGACAGTAGAAATGTTTTTTCCATTTTTTTATAGATCAAAAAATAATCAAGTTTATGGCATCGCCATATTTGCAGTAATGCCATAGGATATGGGGAAATTTGGAGTAAAGCAAAAGCCAAACTTTGGAGGTTTGGCTTTTAGTATGATTTAAGTTAAATCTTAATTTATAGTTTGAATTTCAATACAAGAGAACCTGTGGGATTCGGCTAATAAATTGATGGGAACGGTAGAGTTATAAGAATATAAACATGTGGTGTTGAGCTTGATTTTATTGAAATTTGCCAGCGATAAATTCGAAGAGAGTATGCAATCATTTTCAACCCAAGTGTAACGGTTAAAGAATCTCCTAATGAAAGTGGGACTCAACTTTTTCTTCTACACGAAGGAACTAAAGTGAAAGTGATAGAAGAACTTGGCGACTGGCGAAATATTAAGATCAGCGATGGTAATCAAGGTTGGCTTAAAAAAGAAGATATCGAGATTATATAAATCAGATAAAAGATTATAAACATCTTCTCAAATTAAAAATTGAGAAGATGTTTTTTTATATACAAACCTAAAGTTTAATATGCCTTTAGGCGTTCTTCCCTCATAATTATTTTTTTTGAAAGTCTCAATAAAATGAAATAAACTTAATATACCCAGACACAAACAACTCTCTTATAGTCCCTGATACATGGTAGATTATAATTTGTGTTTATTTACTCACAAGCTCGTTAATATGTTAGTGAAAATCTGTGGTTTTTGTTTTTCAGCTCTCATTTTAATTCCTGATCTATTCATACTCTGACAAGAACAGATTGCCTATAATCAGAGCATGACGAAGATATAGCTGAAAAGAAACATATTCTAAAGAATGTTAATTTGATATTTGACCCAACTTTTAAAACTTATCCCATATAGCCCTATTATCATTCTCTTTATTTGACTCCTGCAGAACCGTATAACTTTGATATATCCTTCGGATTTAATCTCCAAGTTCAAGCTATCATGATATGATTAAAAAATGATGCTTATCTTTTTGTAAAATCGTTACTACGTTTTACTCAAATCATCAGTATGTTTTTATGAAAAGATACTGATGGTTTCACCACCCCATAAGCATAGCTGATTATCAACACATTACAGCACATTTGAAAAATCTTAAATTATACCAATTTAATCTCAAAATCATCTTAGTAAATCTACTTCTTGAGACATCGTCTTTTTTATACCGAGATCGTAAATTTCTACTAATAATCTTTCACTTTTGTTTCTCCACGAAGAATCATTTGTCCATAATAAGCCAATGCTCCTAGAACTTCAGCACCAGGCATAACATATACAGGTGCAATTATTTCAACTCTATTTCTAATTTCTCTCACAAACTTATCATCCTTCGCTAGGCCTCCAGTAATTACGATACCATCTACTGTTTCCCCATCGAAACAAACGTATAATGAAGAAATATACTTTGAGATTTGATAGGCCATAGCAGATAAAACCTCTTTAGCTTTCTCATTTCCTGCATCTCTCATTTGACAAACATCGAAAGCAGAATGTGTTTTAAAATAAGCATATAGTCCACCTTGACCAGATTGTTTTTTCAGCATTTCATCCTTCGTATAGTCTCCAGAGTAACACATCTTAATAACATCTCCCATCGGTAAAGATCCACTTCTGATTGGAGAGAATGGTCCATCACCATCATAAGCTTGATTCGCATCAATTACTCGCCCTTTTTTATGGGCACCAATGCTAATACCTCCACCTAAATGAGCGACGATTAAATTCATATTTTCATATTCTGAATATTTAAGCTTAGCATATTTTCGAGCAGATGTTTTTTGATCAAGTGCGTGAAAAATTGAGCGCCGTTTAAGATCTGGATTACCTGTAAAACGTGCAATATCCTGTAGTTCATCTACCACAACAGGGTCTGCAATATAAGCCGTCGCACCATCAATAGCCTTAGCAATACCATTTACCAATAATCCGCCAAGATTTACAACATCTTCACCATATTCTGAACAACGAAGGTCTTTAATCATTTTTTCATTTACCTTATAAACACCAGATTTCACAGGCTTAATTAGGCCTCCACGCCCTATTACAACTTTAATATGCTTTAACTCGATATCATTTTCTTCCAATTCTTTCAAAATCACTGATGTTCTAAAATCAGCTTGATCGTTAAAAAGAGGATATGCACCTTCTTCCAAATCGTGATGATTAATTTTTTTGAAAAATAAAGTTGAATTTCCTTGATAAACTGCCACTCTCGTAAAATACATTCGTGGATTAAGTGCTAATACTAGATCTCTCATATTATTCGTGTTTATTGTTCGTTCTTTGATTAATATCTTTATTTCATATCAACTAGATTTTAACATCCAATATGTCTTGATATGACTATGCGTTGAATTTCTGATGTTCCTTCTCCAATTTGTAACAATCGTTGATCACGATAGAAACGCTCAATTGGATATTCTTTCATCAAACCATATCCTCCATGAATCTGAACACTTTCATCGGCAACTTCTTTAGCAATTTCAGAACAGTACAATTTAGACATTGCAGCTTCTTTCTCGAAAGGCTGTCCATTATCTTTTAACCAGCATGCTTTATACAGCAAGTTTCTTGCTAGCTCTATCTTAGTTGCCATATCAGCCAGTTTAAAACTATTGATTTGAAACTTAGAAATTGGCTTCCCAAATTGTTTACGTTCTTTAGCATATTCTAATGCCATTTCGTAAGCACCTTGTGCCAAGCCAAGCCCCATTGCAGCAATAGAAAGTCTACCTGAGTCAAGTGTCTTCAACATGATTTTAGAGCCCATGCCTCGTTCGCCAAGAATATTCTCTTTAGGAACACGACAACTATCAAAAAACATTTGTGAAGTATCAGAGGCGCGCCACATTAACTTTCCATGCATCGCTTCACTTTTCCATCCTTCAGTACCCTTTTCAACCAGTATACAAGTAAACTCCTTTTCTTCACCATTTATAGCTGACACAGCCTGAACTGTAACCCCAGAGGTTTGTGGATTTGAACCATTTGTAATAAATATTTTAGATCCTTGAATCTCCCACATTGCACCAAGATCCTTAACAAAGGTTTTCGTTCCTCTAGAATCGGATCCGGCCTCAGCTTCTGTTAGACCAAAGGACCAAAGTTCATTTCCATCACAAAGTCCTGGTAGATATTTTAACTTCTGCTCTTCTGTCCCAAAATTGTAAATTGGCCCAATTCCCAATGAATTATGAGCAGCCAAGGTTGCCGCATGCGATCCATCTACGCGAGCCACTTCTTCAACAGCAATAATATATGAAAGATAATCACTTTCATGTCCTCCGTACTTTTCAGGCAAATACATACCAAAAAGCCCCATCTCTCCCATTCTCCTTGTCAATTCAGGAGAGAATTCTTCTTTTTCATCCAATTCGGCTGCACGAGGTTTTATTTCTCTTTCAGCAAAATCGCGAACTGCTTTTCTTATTATATGATGTTCTTCACTTAAAAATGGATCCATGTATTGTCTGTTTTCTTATTGATTATAAGTTAATGATTATTTCAAGATCATCTTTAATCAATTCTATTTTTCATTTAATAATTTCAACCAAACCTTCTAAATATCCTTTAAGTAAGCTTTTGGAATTGAAAATGTCTGATTCAGGAGTGCTGAAGCCATTGTTTTGCCTTGAGCATCTATCATCAATGATTTCGTACCACCTCCATCAAGAGATTCTTCTAGTAGAAAATTCAAAGCCAGTAGGTTATCTAATTCAAAGCGCTTTACCTTACCCTTACAAATACCAGTGAACATCGTCTTCACAACTTCTGAATCTAATTTTACTTTTAAATAATTGTAGATGTCTTCAGAACGAGCTAGAACACCAATATTAAAAGTATCCCCTTTATCCCCAGAGCGTGCCATACAAACACTTCTTAAAGCTACCTCACTCATCTCCATTTGAGCATATTCATCAAGCTCTGGCTTTTGTGATTGAGTTTCTTCAGGCTTATAATTAGCCTCATTTCCTAAAACAGAGTCAATTTCATATGACTCTTGAATCTCTCCCTCAAAATCTAAGACCTGCACTCTTGATTGAATCAGTGTTTTTGGAATAAGAGTAGGCCAATAAGTCATAACCTGTTGACCACGGGCTCTTCCACCTATTACAGCAACACCCGGAGGTCCACTTAAAATTAATGGTGCAATGCTGGTTGAGAAGGCCTTAATCTTCTCTAAATCATCGTCGTAAACCGAAAATCGTAAGAGAATCTCATTAGGATCAATATCTTCGACCAAATCCTGATGACAAGCATTATATCCGATATATTCCGTATTCGTTTTCTTGTACTTAGTGTTTAATCTTTGCCAGAAGATCTTCTCAAACTCTCGAGCTTTATTTAAAACACGCCCTCCCGAAATCACGATAGAACTAACCGCTTTATAGCCGTCCTCATAAGCCATAGACACTTTAAGAAAATGGGTAGAAGGATGTCCTTTCGCATTTTGAACAAGCACTCTATTGGGTGCTAACTCTTTCAGTACTATCTGGCTAAAATCGGCTACAACATCAGGGCTGATATAATGCTTTGGATCTCCCATTTCGTAAACCAATTGCTCACGAATCGTATCTCGACTTATCAGCCCACCTGTATTTTCATGTTTGTAGACTTCGAAACTTCCATCTCGATTCATTTCTACAATAGGATAACCAAAGTTATCCCACTTCTTAACTTTTTGCCAATCGGTAAAATTACCTCCACTTGCTTGTGCGCCACATTCAATAATATGACCAGCAACTAATCCTGCAGCCAATTTATCCCAATCTCCTAGGTCCCATCCTAACTCATAAATCATTGGAGCCATGGTTATAGAAGTGTCAGTCACTCTTCCTGCAAGAATCAAATCTGATCCACTTTCGAGAGCTTTCAATAAAGGAGGAACACCCAAATAGACATTTGCAGATTGAATATTATCCTTTATTTGAGCAAAGTCGTCACCCGTTTCCATATCGGTAAACATGGCTTTCTCAGGATAAAATTCATCAATTCGATCAATAATATTATCTCCAATTACGACTGTAATTTTAAAGTCAACGCCTTTTTTCTTAAGCTCAGATAGAATTTTACGAGCACAAGCTAATGGGTTTATTCCTCCAGCATTGGTGAGCATTCTCACCTTCTTAGCTTTCATCAATTCAGCCACATCAACAATTTGACCGACAAAATCGCCAACATAGCCCATGGCTTCATTTTTCAACTGCTGTTTTCGAAGGATGCTCATCGTAACCTCAGCCAAAAAATCTGAAGAAATATAGTCAACTTCTCCACCTTCTAACTGACGTCTTAATACACCTAGATCATCTCCCCAAAAGCCACCGGCATTTGCTATTCGAATTTTGTCTTTCATGACTTTATCTTTTAATTAACAATTGGAAATACTTTACCCCCAATCGTATAAGTTCATAATTTATCCTACACCTCAATCAATTTTATTAATTCCATTTGACTTTTAACCTGTTCACCTTCTTTAATTGCGATTTCAGAAACTACAGCATCGAAAGGTGCCAATATGCTATTTTCCATTTTCATGGATTCCAGAATAAGTAAGACATCTGACTTTTGAATTTTATCTCCTGACTTTACATTAATCTTAACAACTTTACCTGGAAGAGGAGCTAATACTCTATCTCCTGAATTCCCCTCACTTTCATAACTTTCATTAAAAAGCTTGTTTTCAGAATCAGACCATCTTCTCATATTCAAAAGGATTCCTTGACAGGAAACAAACGCTTCATTTCTTTCATTTTTTGAAATGTAGAATGAATAGATTTTTCCTTTATATATCAATTCAACAGAATCATCACTTAAGTTCAATTTCTCAAAATGATATAACTTCTTATCTACCTTATAAGTCATTTTATCAATAGCAGAAATCTCAATTGTTTTATCATTGTGAGTTATCTTAAATTCTTTCCTAGCATTTCGCCAATACCCTATTTCCTCCCAAATATTCTGAGGTTCATTTAAACACAGGTCATAATGAGAAAAAGCTGCGTAGAATAGTGCATGATCAATAGATTCTTGGTCATCAGTCATCCTAAGCATAAGTTCCTTCTCATTTTGCTTACAGAAATGAGTTGAAATCCTATTGCTGATGAATTCATCAGTCCCAATCAAGTTCTTTAGAAAATGAATATTATTTTTTATACCATGAATGTGATAATCTGATAAAGCTTGCTTTAAGCCATCAATAGCGAGTTCTCTTGTTTCATCCCAAACGATTAATTTCGAAATCATAGGGTCAAAATCGGGATGTATCGTACTCAGTTTTGACAGAGAAGAATCAACTCGTAACTTGGTATTACTTATAGAAGGTTCTATATATAATTCGATATCACCTGGAGAAGGAATAAAATCTTGCAGAGGATCTTCGGCATAGATTCTTGCTTCAATGGCATGACCATTCAAGACAATATCTTCCTGCGTATATCTGAGTTGTTTTCCTGATGCAATTGCTAATTGTTCTTCTACCAAATCAATACCAGTAATCATTTCAGTAACGGGATGTTCAACTTGAATCCTCGTATTCATCTCTAAGAAATAGAATTCTTGATTCTCATCCATTAAGAACTCAATAGTACCTGCATTGTAATAGCCTAAAGCTTGTGTTAAGCGGACAGCTGCATTTCCCATTTTTTCTCTAAGATCAGCACTTACACTAGCAGATGGTGCTTCTTCAATAATTTTTTGAAAGCGACGCTGTATAGAACATTCTCTCTCAATCAGATGAATTGCATTTCCATGTTTATCTGCTAAAACCTGAACCTCGATATGACGAGGGTTTTCAATATAACGTTCCAATAACACTTCCCCATCACCAAAATACTTTTCAGCCTCACGTGAAGTGGCAGTAATAGCAGATTCCAGATCAGATTCTGATCTAACAATTCGCATACCTTTACCACCGCCACCAGATGCTGCTTTCACTAAAATTGGGAATTGTAAGCTTGTGGCATTCTTCAATAAAGTAGCCTTGTCACCAACGATTCCTTCGAGAACAGGAAGGTTCTGTGATACTGCAAATTCTCGAGCATTCACCTTATTGCCCATCAATTCAATTGATTTGGCATCTGGACCAACAAAATCAATATTTACCTCAGAGCAAGCCTTTGCGAATTCAGAATTCTCAGCCAAAAAGCCATAACCTGGATGAATTGCATCAGCCTTATTCTCAACAGCAATCTTTATAATCTCTTCCTTATTCAAATAGGTCGATATCAAATCGTCACCCTTTAAAAGATAAGCCTCATCTGCTAAACGAACATGATCAGCATCCTTATCTTTGTCGGAATAAATAACCAAAGTCGAAATACCAAGCTTATGTGCTGTTCGAATAATACGAACGGCTATTTCACCTCTGTTTGCTATCAGTAGTCTTTTATAGTACATGTATCTCAATTATTTCACCCAATTTGGTTTTCTTTTCTCTAGAAATGAATTCATCCCCTCTTGGCCTTCATCAGATTTTCTCAAATCGGCAATCATTTTAGCGGTATATGTCATAGCTTCTGAGTGACTCAGCCTATTACTCATGTCGTATAATAACTGCTTACATTGAGAAACTGCAATAGGTCCACTTGTACCCAAATTGTGAATCAATTCCTCAAGTTTTGCTTTTCTTTTCTTCTCACCCAAAGCCCAATTTACAAGCCCAAATTTCTCAGCCTCTTTTCCAGAAAAGCGCATTCCTGTTAACATGAGTTCTTTTGATTTGTATTCACCAACGCGTTTCATCACATAAGGTGAAATACAAGCAGGAACGATACCAATTTTTACTTCACTAAGTGAGAAGACAGCCTTCTTATCGGCAAGGACAAAATCACAGGCCGCTAATAATCCATTAGCTCCACCTATAGCTGCTCCATGAACTAAAGCAATGGTCGGGAATTTGCATGAATAGATCGTATTGAAACACTGAGATAATTTAAAGCTTTCTTTGAAGTTTTCCTCATGTGAATAATTAACCACCGATTTCATCCATTTTAAATCAGCTCCCGCACAAAATGAAGGACCTCTTCCTTCAAGAATCAACAGGCGAATATCATGATAATCCATTTTCTCAACCTCAGCAAAGCAATGAATTAATTCTGATATCATTTCTTCGTTAAAGGCATTGTGTATCTCTGGTCGATTCAAATAAATGTATCCTATCTGATTCTCTATCTTAAATTCTATTGTTTTATACATGATTTGTGATTTTACATTTCAACGGATTCAATTACATTCTGAATACACCAAACTTAGGTTCACCATATTCTTTGTTTTGAGAAGCTGCAATTCCTAAAGCAAGGACTTGCCTAGTTTCCATTGGATCAATAATCCCATCATCCCACATTCGTGATGTACTGTAATATGGAGAGCCTTCTTTTTCAAATTTCTGGAGAATATCATTACGAAGTTTATTCTTTTCATCTTCAGCAAACTCCTGTCCGCGAGATTTCAACTGTTGCTCTTTGACTTGCACCAAGACTCCAGCAGCTTGTTCTCCTCCCATTACCGAAATTCTGGCATTTGGCCACATTAATAATAATCTAGGTTCATAGGCTCTACCCGCCATAGCATAATTACCAGCTCCAAATGAACCACCCACAATAACCGTAAACTTAGGAACTTGTGCATTCGCAACTGCATGAACCATTTTAGCTCCATCACGAGCTATTCCTTGATGTTCATATTCTTTACCGACCATAAAGCCGGTGATATTCTGAAGGAAAACTAAAGGTATTTTTCGATGACAGCATAATTCAATAAAATGAGCTGCCTTAAGAGATGTTTCTGAGAAGATAATGCCGTTATTGGCGATAATCCCAACTGGGAAACCCATTATTCGTGCAAAACCAGTTACAATTGTAGGTGCGTAGCGTTCTTTAAATTCATTAAATGAACTTCCATCTACAATCCTCATAATGAACTCACGAGCATCAACTGGCTTTTTCAGATCTAAAGGTGCAATACCATATAATTCAGAAGGATCGTAAACAGGCTCTTCCGCTTTTATCTTATCAAGTGTTTGCTTTTGGGGTATTGGTATCGTTTCAAATATATTTCTACATATTTGAATAGCATGTCTGTCGTTCTCTGCTAAATAATCTGCTACACCGGAAGTTGAAGTATGTACCTCTGCACCTCCAAGCTCTTCCGCTGTTACTTCTTCACCAGTCGCAGCCTTAACCAAAGGAGGACCTCCAATAAAAATGGTTCCCTGTTCTCTAACAATAATAGTTTCATCACTCATCGCAGGAACATATGCTCCTCCAGCGGTACATGATCCCATAACCATTGCAATCTGTGGGATTCCCTTAGCCGACATTCGAGCCTGATTGAAAAAGAATCGACCAAAATCTAACTTATCAGGAAACACATTAGCCTGTTCGGGTAAAAAAGCACCACCAGAATCGACCATATAAATACAAGCCAAGTGATTCTCCATTGCAATCTCTTGAGCTCGAATATGCTTTTTAATTGTTGATTGATTGTAGGTTCCACCTTTTACAGTTGCATCATTAGCAATAATGATGCATTCTCGTCCTTGAACAAGACCAATACCTGTTACAATACCAGCTGATGGGAATTTATTATCGTATTGATTATATGCAGCAAGAGGCGACAGCTCTAGAAAAGGTGTATTCTTATCTAAAAGCAATTCTATTCTATCTCGAACTAAAAGCTTCCCTCTTGAAAGGTGTTTTTCTCTTGCTTTGGAGTCGCCACCATCAATAACTGCTTTTAGTTTTTGACGATATTCTTCCATCAAAGTAGTATAAGCTGCTTTGTTCGATATAAATTCTTCGGATTGTGTATCTATTTTTGATTTTAAGCGGTACAATGTTTTTCAATTTTCGTGAGACAACTGAACAGATCATGTTCATTATATTCATCAAGTCATCATATTCAAATAATACTTGAATATAAGTCAAATTTAAACAAAATACTAACGGGTCTGTTTTTCCTAATTACCAAAAATATTAAAAAAGACAAATAACCCAAACTTATTAAAGATCATTAAGATTTATCCACACACACGCTTTCCAAATTAAATAATTACTTCCCAACTCTTCATTAACACAAATTTTTATTTTATAAAATGCACATCTCTTTGAGGGAATGGAATTGTGACTCCATTCTTTCTAAAAGCATCATCGATAGCGAATCTTAAATCACTTTTAATATTTTCTACCAAAAAAGTTTCCTTCACCCAAAAATACAACTGGAAATCAAGCGAAGATTCTCCAAAATTGTTAAACCGAACAAAAGGAGTTGGTTTATTTGCAATCTTGTTATGAGTCGAAGCACAAGACTTCAATAACTCACTGACCAAATTTATATCTGAACCATATGCAACTCCTACTTCTACACAGAATCGTGTTTTAAAATCAATATGACTCCAATTGATAATTCGATCATTTACAAATTTCGAATTAGGTACAATCATTACAATATCATCCCTTGTTTTAATTTTGGATGTTCGTAAGCCAATTTCAATAACCCTACCAACCGTATCATCATCCAATTGGATCACATCATTAATCTGAAGATTTCTTTCTACAATTAATACCAATCCCGAAGCAATATCGTTGAAGAGTTGCTGAATACCTAGACCAACTCCAACCAAAAGAGCTGCAATACTGGCAAGAAAAACTGAAATCTGTACGCCTACCGTATCGAGTAAAGCAATAACAACAATTACCCAGGTTAAATATTTAACAAATAAGAACACAGACCAATAAACACCTTGATCCCTATCTCGTTTGGCAATAAAACGTTTAAAAACACGCTTCAATATTCTTAATGTTACAATGGTTACTAAAACGACTCCAATAACGATTAGAACACCATAAACATCCAAAGTAAAATTCTTAGACGTTATCAGACTGTAATTTAAAAATTCACTTAATCCCATTAAATAATTCTTTTAGAAAAAATATTACTTCACTATTAATAGCGAAGCCGTAGTGTATTTTATAGATCTAGAGCCTGTGCAACAATTTCTGCTATATCAAGGTTCTCAACCTCTTCTTCTTTATTCTTAAATTTAATACCATCGGTCAACATTGTCATACAAAAAGGACAGGCGGTTGCTAGCTTATCTACTTTCTGCTCTAACACATCTTCTGTTCGTTCAATATTAACTTCCTTGTCTCCTTTTTCGGCATCCTTAAACATTTGCGCTCCTCCCGCTCCACAGCAAAGAGCAGAACTTTTACAACGCTTCATCTCTTTAACTTCACCATAAATAGCTTTAACGATATTTCTTGGTGCGTCATAAATCTTATTTCCTCTACCCAAATAGCAAGGATCATGATAAGTGATGGATTGATTCTCAAAAGGATTCTTGTCTAATTTCAGTTTCCCATTCTTTATCTGATCATCTAAAAATTCAGTATAATTAATCACTTCATAATGACCTCCTAAATCAGGATATTCATTCTTAAGCGTATTATAACAATGCGGACAGGTACAGATGATTTTCGTTACTCCGTATCCATTCAGTATTTCAATATTCTGCATGGCTTGCATCTGAAACAGCATTTCATTCCCGGCACGCTTTGCTGCATCACCAGTACAGCTTTCTTCTGTACCTAACACGGCGTAACTTAATTCAAGATGGTTCAATATTTTTGCAAATGAACGTGTAACTTTCTGATAACGAACATCAAAAGCTCCCGCACATCCTACCCAATATAAATAATCAGCTTGCTGCCCCTTAGCTGCAAGTTCAGCCATTATTGGAATTTCTATTTTTGTTTCTTTATTCATATTCTAATACCTTTTTTAAATCTAGAATTTTATTGTCAATTACAAATCATCAATAAAATTTAATCCCAAACATAGCGTTCATCGTACTCGATATTGTAATTATTAAGAAAGTTTATATACTCTTTTTTAAAAGGCACTTTTTTATGATGCTCTTCCTGTTTCTGAATATAATTGGTAACAACATCTACATCAGAAGACTTAACTGAAAACCCTCCATATCCATTTTGCCAGTAGAAACTTTCATATTGTTTGCCTTTGGTTTTTATCCATTTAGAAGAATGTGATTTTAATTCCTCGATAAGACTCATCAAAGCAATTTTTCTTGATAAAAGACAGAGAATGTGTATGTGATCAACATGCCCGCCTACAGCAATTGGATATGATTCTTTATTTTTACATATACCAGCCAAATATGAAAATAATTCATTCTTGATTTGCTCATCAATAAAAGGATATCTCCTTTTTGTACTGAACACGATATGAATGTAATTTTTAACTAATGACTGTGGCATAACTTCTTTTTCATTTCGCCCCGTTGGGACTTTAAATCTCGTTGTTATTTTTATATCAGGGCTATACCCTGATCTATATTATAACACCCCGTTGGGGTTTGACGACAACAACAACAACAACAACAACAACAACAACAACAACAACAACAACAACAACAACAACAACAACAACAACAACACGTTTGAATCAATAAATAGCCTTATTAAATATTAAACCCCAAAGGGGTGTGATAAATAGCAAAGGTCGTAGGCCTTTGCATAATGAACACGAATCATTAAGCCCCAACGGGGCGAAATAATTCTATTAAAAATATCATCTGACTATTCAGCCCATTTCATTCTATCCTCAGGAGAATACTGCCAAGGTGCACCATTGTTTTCAATATTTGCAAACATGGCATTCAATCCGGCTGGAGCCGAAGCTTCTTCCATCACTAAATACCGTCGCATATCCATAATTAAATTGGGGTGACTTATTTCTATCGGGCATTCTTGTGCACATGCATTACATGACGTACATGCCCATATTTCTTCTTCACTTATATAATCCCTAATCAAACTCTTTGTATCCTCAGCACCTTTTAATAAAAGAGCTCCTTTTTCATCCATTCGATGACGAAGATCTACAAATATTTTACGTGGTGATAAAAGTTTACCCGTGATATTGGCAGGACAAACATCAGTGCAACGACCACATTGTGTACAAGCTAAAGAATCCATATAGTTTCGCCATGTGACATCCTCAATATCCTTGACACCAAAGCGAGTTACTTCTTCATTTTCGTCATAAGCAGCCTCAGGATCTAACATTAATTTCACCTCTTTGCTTATCGACTCAAGGTTTGGATATTTTGTTAAGGGCTCCAGGTTGGATAGAAAGACATTTGGTATTGATAAGAATACGTGAAAATGCTTAGAATATGGCAAGTAGTTAGCAAAAATAAATATCAATAGAATATGAACCCACCAGCCTGATTCTTGCCATGCTCCAAAATCCATTGAAGTCCATTGAATAATTTGAGCTGAAACAGGATAAACACCTAGAATTTCACCTGAATGATTGCTGATATAGCCTAGATTAAAAACTTGTAAAGACAACATCAGTAAACCAATGAAATAAAGCGACAATTCAGCATCACGGTTCGTTTTAGGCGTAATCTCAACGCCTTTGAAACGTTTAATATTCATAAACTTCCTTCTAATCAGAAAGAAAATAATGAATACTAGAATAATAAATGCAAACACATCGCCAGATGCTATAATCACATCGTAAAACACCCCCATAAAGGCGAATGATCGATCAGAACCAGCAAGTCCATCGAAAACCATCTCAATACTGCCAAAAGTAATTACAAGAAAGCCCCAAAAAACTAAAGCATGCATAAAACCAATAACAGGCTTTCTAAAGATTTTGCTCTGTCCTAATGCGACATTCAAGGTACGTGTTATTCTTGCTGATATATTCTTGATAGGATAAGCTGGCTTGGTCAGTTTAAAGAAAGCCCTCAAACGAAATACTGACCAGGTAAAAACACCTAGAGTTATAAGAAGAACAACAGTAAATAAAGTTTGCTTTATCATGATAAATAGGCTTAGCTTATAGATTTGAAAATGTTGAGTCAGCTAGTGTAGCTGACTCAACATTTATTACTCTCCACTACGAATAATCTCAGTTAATTTTGGAAGCACAATCATAGCATCACCTACAACGCCATAATCTGCCACTGAAAAAATGGGCGCTTCAGGGTCTGTATTAATAGCAACGATACATTTAGATCGGTTAACACCAGCTACATGCTGAATTGCGCCCGATATACCAATTGCAAAATACAAGTTTGGAGCAATTACCTTACCTGTTTGTCCAACGTGCTCTTCGTGTCCTCTCCAGCCATCATCTGAAACTGGTCGAGAGCAAGCCGTTGCTGCACCTAATACTGATGCAAGATCTTCAACAGGTTGCCAATTGTCTGCAGCTTTCATTCCTCTTCCTGCTGAAACGACAATATCAGCATCTGCCAAAATCACCTTATCATCAGCATTCTCAATAGAATTAACCTTAATCTTAAAAATATCATCAGCCAATTCAGGTGTAAAACGTTCAATATTTAAACTCACTGAATTCTCTACTATACCGAAAGAGTTCTTCGATAAGGTTAAGATCTTCTTTTCAGAATCAATTTGAACGTAAGCAAAAGCTTTGCCCGAAAAAACACGCTTTTGAATCACAAATGGATCCAAAGATTTTGGAACAGCTAAAACAGCTGCTGCCAAACCTGCTTTCAGTTTAACTGATAAGCGTGGCGAAATAGCTTTTCCCGAATTATTATCGCTTAAGATCACAAAGGAAGCTCCTTCCTTATTTACAACCTGACTTATAACCTCAGCATAAATTCGGCTACTAAGAATATTCAATCGAGAATCTTCAGCTGAAATAATTTTATCTGCTCCATATTGAGCTAATTTTCCTAATTCTGATTCATCAACCTCTCCAATAGAGAGAATGAGAGTCTCTGTATTTAGACGAGAAGCCAAATCTTTGGCATAAGAAACCAACTCAAAAGTTGACTTTTTAAATTTACCCTCCCAATTTTTTGCAAATGCGATTACTGACATAGCATATATATTTTAGAATTTATCTTATCTAGGTTACCTAATCATTACTACTAAAGTCAATAGCTTTAAGTTATAAAACTTTAGCTTCAGACTTTAGTAGATCTACCAATTCTTCCAACTGATCAACATCTATCATTTTACAGGATACTTTGGCTACTGGTAGTTCAAACTCTACAATATGGCTTAAGCTTTCGAGTTCAATTGCAGGAACAACATCTAAAGGTTTTTTCCTTGCCATCATAATACCCCGCATAGCAGGAATTCTAGGTTCATTCGTGATTCCTTTCTGAACAATACCTACAAAAGGAGGTTTCAATTCTAGAATTTGTTTCCCACCAGGAATCGCTCTATGAATAATAATATTTTCATTCTCAACATCGAGCTTAGTCATTGAAGAAATAGCTGGACAGTCCATGAATTCGCTAAGCATGCCGCCAACTGAAGAACCATTATAATCACTAGATTCAATTCCACTTAATACAATATCAAAAGGGTTATTTTTTAAATAATCTGCAATTTGACCTGCAACAAAATAAGCATCTAAAGGTTCTGCATCTATTCTGATTGCTTTATCGGCACCAATGGCCAAAGCTTTTCTTAAAGTAGCATCACAATTGCTTAAACCGACATTTATTACACAGACTTCATTAAAAGAATTACTACTGTCCTCTTTTAGTTCTATGGCTCTGGTTAAAGCTAATTCATCCCAAGGATTAATAATCCACTGAACACCTGCATAGTCAATCTGCTTATTATTGTCAGTGAATTTTACTTTGGTAGTGGTATCTGGAACGTTACTGATACAAACTAATATTTTCATAGGGTTAGTATTTAGTAGTTCATGGGCTAAAGCCCTTAGTTTTATTATTTTCATTCCCAATCCTAAAGGATGGCATTACAGATTAAACGAATATTTTCATATTCTTAAGTTTTACAGTTCATGGGCTAAAGCCCTTATGTTTATTCTTTCCCCAATCCTAAAGGATGGCATTACAGATTAAACGAATCTAATATTCTTAAGTTTTTCATCATTAAGCCCAGCATTTATGCTGGGAGATTAAAATGTATTCCTTTGGGCTTTAGCCCACACTTTTTTTAAAATCATATTTACGTATAAATTCATCACATTCTTCCTGCCACGTTTTTCTAGAATGATGCTCTTCTTGATTTCTAATATACGCACGAACTTTCTGTAAATGAGATTCACTAAAAGAAACTGCATAATATTCATCAGCCCATTCGAATTTCATTTTTGTCATAACATTTTGATTGATCCAAAATGAAGACTCTCCCTTAATTAATTGCATTGATTTAGAAAGAGTTTGATCTGCTTTCAAAGACAGAATACAATGAACATGGTCATTATAGCCATTTATAAAATCGATATAGATACCTTTTGATTTCGCGTTTTCCTTAATGTGATTAAAAACAGTCCACCTAATATCTTCAGTAAAATATGGAAATCTTCTTTTTGTTCCCCAGACGCAATGCAACCAGATTCTCACGAATGACATAATCTTGATATTTAATCGTTCATGGGCTAAAGCCCTTAGTTTTATTATTTCCATTCCCCATCCTAAAGGATGGTGTTACAGATTAAACGAATATTTTCATATTCTTAAGTTTTACAGTTCATGGGCTAAAGCCCTTATGTTTATTCTTTCCCCAATCCTAAAGGATGGCGTTACAGATTAAACCAATCTAATATTCTTAAGTTTTTCATCATTAAGCCCAGCATTTATGCTGGGAGATTAAAATGTATTCCTTTGGGCTTTAGCCCACACTTTTTTTAAAATCATATTTACGTATAAATTCATCACATTCTTCCTGCCACGTTTTTCTAGAATGATGCTCTTCTTGATTTCTAATATACGCACGAACTTTCTGTAAATGAGATTCACTAAAAGAAACTGCATAATATTCATCAGCCCATTCGAATTTCATTTTTGTCATAACATTTTGATTGATCCAAAATGAAGACTCTCCCTTAATTAATTGCATTGATTTAGAAAGAGTTTGATCTGCTTTCAAAGACAGAATACAATGAACATGGTCATTATAGCCATTTATAAAATCGATATAGATACCTTTTGATTTCGCGTTTTCCTTAATGTGATTAAAAACAGTCCACCTAATATCTTCAGTAAAATATGGAAATCTTCTTTTTGTTCCCCAGACGCAATGCAACCAGATTCTCACGAATGACATAATCTTGATATTTAATCGTTCATGGGCTAAAGCCCTTAGTTTTATTATTTTCATTCCCCATCCTAAAGGATGGCGTTACAGATTAAACGAATCTAATATTCTTAAAATTTTCATCATTAAGCCCAACACTTATGTTGGCAGATTAAAATAAAATAAGTACAATTAACTAATCCTTAAATAAATTAATGAAAGATCTATGAATCGTAAATCTTTAATTAAGATAATCAATCTAGGCTAATAAACCCCTTGAAATAACGATTTTTTGTATTTCAGAGGTTCCTTCATAGATCTGTGTAAGCTTTGCTTCGCGCATTAAACGTTCAACATGATATTCTTTCACATAGCCATTTCCACCATGAATCTGAACGGCTTCAGTGGTTACCTTCATTGCTGTTTCAGCAGCATAAAGCTTAGCCATAGCACTTGCTTGTCCGTATGGTTTACCTTGATCTTTTAGCCAAGCTGCTTTCAAACAAAAGAAACGAGCAGCTTCAATCTCAACAGCCATATCGGCTAACTTAAAGGCAATGGCTTGATGTTTAAATATTTCTTTCCCAAAGGTTTTTCTCTCTTGAGCATACTGTAAGGCTATTTCGTAGGCACCTGAAGCTAAACCTAAGGCTTGCGAGGCAATTCCTATTCTTCCACCTTCAAGCGATTTCATTGCAATAGTAAAGCCTTGTCCGTCATCACCCAAACGATTTCCCTTAGGTACTTTCACATTATTAAACATCACCGAATGGGTATCGGAAGCTCTCATACCCATTTTATTTTCGTGAGGACCGATGCTAATTCCTTCTAGTTTTGAGTCTATCAAAAAAGCATTGATTCCATGATGCTTCTTTTCAGGATGCGTATGAGCAATCAACAAATAAGTTGAAGCTGTACCTCCAGAGGTTATCCAATTCTTTATTCCATTAACAAGATAATAGTCGCCCATATCTACAGCTGTGGTTCGCTGTGATGTGGCATCTGATCCGGCCTCAGGTTCTGAAAGTAGAAATGCTCCTATTTTATCCCCTCGAGCCATAGGCTTCAGAAATTCTTCTTTTTGAGCTTCACTTCCATATTTTTGAACGCCCCAGCAAACTAATGAATTATTCACAGACATGATAACAGAGACCGATGCATCAACCTTCGAGATTTCTTCCATTGCCAACACATAAGAAACAGTATCCATACCACCGCCATCATATTCAACATCGACTAGCATTCCTAAAAATCCTAGTTCGCCTAATCGTTTAACTTGTTCTTTGGGGTATGTAGCATTTTCATCACGTTCAATAACTCCTGGCAATAATTCTCGCTGAGCAAAATCACGTGCTGCATCTCGAATCATCTCTTGTTCTTCGGTGAATTCAAAATTCATAGTGTGGTTAATTTAAGGGTTAATAGTTTGTCGTATTTTGTGCTTATGTATTTAATCTATCCTTTTTTATAAACGATGGAAACTAATGTTTTATCGTCACCACCCATATTTATACTCAAGGCATAAGGTCTATCTTCTTTTATTTCTATTTGCGCATCGCCAGCTCGTCCAGTTAACTGCTCCCAAACCGTGACCGCCTGATGAACTCCAGTGGCTCCAGTTGGGTGTCCCCATCCAATTAAACCTCCAGTAGTATTAATTGGCATTTCTCCATTCCTTTTTGATTTCCCATCAATCACAAAATCCACTCCTTTTCCTGGCTCTGCTAGGCCAATGGCTTCAATAGCCATAATACCAGCGATTGAAAAACAATCGTGTAATTCTATTGTTCCTAACTGATCACTGCGAACTCCTGCCATATCTAATGCTTTCTTAACAACATGCTTTGTTGTTTCCAAGACAGTAAGGTCTGTTGGATTAAGAGTAATATCAGAAGTCATTTGAGCAAAACCAAGCACCTCAATAGCCTCTTCGGGCTTAAATCCTATCCTTTTTAAGCCCTCTTCGGAAACAACTGCTATAGCCGAAGCACCATCTGAGACCTTGGAACAATCGAGTACAGTTAAATGATCAACAAATTTCTTGGGGTTTAATGGCATTTTAAGCGCCATACCGTATAAATTGGATTTTTTATTTTCTGTTTCTTGTGCAGTATGACACAATCTGGCATTCTCTATAGCATTTACATACCATTGGCTCATTGCCTGTCGAGTTCGGTCTTTACCATATTTTTCGTAATACGCTCCAGCTCTATCACTAAACACACCAGGAAAGAAATAGGCATGTCCGTCCTTTCTAGATTGATTCCATCCCGCCGCCGCGAGAATATCAGCACCATATACCGCTTTCTTTGTATTCTGAACCTCAACCCCTAAAGCTAAAACCACATCTGCTGTTTCGGCTAATACCGATTTTATGGCAGATACTAAAGCCAAACCTCCCGAAGCACAAGCCCCTTCGACACTAAGGGCAGGCTTAAACTTTAGCCCTTCATCGATTAAGGGGAAAAATGCTGGTAAATTTGCCTGATTATTAAATCGAGCAGCCATGAAATTACCAATAACGCCCTCGTCTACATTATCGGCTCCACCAATTTGTTTTAAGACAGCTTGGCCAGCCTCTTTAATATAGCTTTCTAAAGAACGACTCCCTTTTTTAGGATTGAATTCGGAACGACCTGTTCCCATTGATACGGTATTATAACCAGCAATCATGTAGATTTTTCGTCGTGGGGATTTCATTTGAGTTAGCGTTTGTTAATAAATTTCGGTTCAATGAATGGGAAGCCGTCATTCTTCTAAAAACAAATCAAAATCACCTTCTTTTTGGGATTCTAACAATAAAAAAATTGTCTTCCAATCACTTAATTTAGCAATAATTCACTTCAAATCAGAATCATGACAAACTTATTTATTTTAAATAAGCATAAGGAATTCGAGATCACTAGCAAAAACAGCATAAAGAGCTCTAATTGATAAATGTTTTTTTTATTGATTATGGCATTATTAAAGCTTGTTTTTCGTGCTGTACTCCAAGCTAAAGTATGGAATTAGTTAAAACATGGTAATCAGCTTTAAGGATTTGGGGCTAAAGCCCTACTTGTTTTTCATCTTTTACTCCACTCTAAAGAGTGGAGTTAGTGAACATGAAGATTACCAATAAGTCATCACACTATACATCAACACATATAGGTAAGATAAGTTATATAATGATGTAAATGCAGCTTCTATTAAAGTGCATCATAGTCACGCACAATTACTAATATCAAGATATCATTAAGCCCAGCATTTATGCTAGGCTTATTAGTCACATGATAATGGACTTTAGTCCTGTACACGCCTTAAAGAATGAAGTTAATGGAACATGAAGATCTGCTATTTATACTGAGGGCTAAAGCCCTACTTGTTTTTCATCTTTTACTCCACTCTAAAGAGTGGAGTTAGTGAACATGAAGATTACAATAAGTCATCATTATAAGATATATGTTTTCTCGTAGCGCATCTTTTTAAGCTGCCCTTTCAGGGCGCAAATTATATTCTGTGTTCTTTATTACCCAAGGCCTTGCCATTGGGCTTAAATAAGTTGCCACTTTGTGGCGAAACATTCTCCACTAATGACTTAGGGGTAGCCTATTCGATTATGGCTATAAATTTTTATTTCTAAGAACATCACAAAAAACCGAAGACATCTATACGCCTTCGATTTACTAATGCAATAAGCGGTATATGAAGTAAGCCGATAGCTTAAACTATCGGGTTTGTTCTTGTTGGGTTGTGCCGACCGCTCAGAGTTCTATTTATTAGGCTTCGTTTTTAATCAAAACTCTGATGTCTTTATATTTAAACCTATGAAGTGAACTTCCAATTTCAAAATCAATATTTACGGAATCAGTAGGATAAATTAAATACCTTTCTCCAAAATCATTAATACTAGAACCTATATTTAATTCCATAGAATTCGGAGGTATAATTATAGTATTTCGGGATATATTTTTTATTACAATGCTATTTTCTGTAACTCTTAATTCTATTTCTTCAAAATTACGAACTTCATTTATATTCATCCATTCATAATTTATATTGCACTGTATTAATTTTTTCAGCAATGTATCTGTGTTAAAAATATAGGGATTTCTGTCATAAATTGGTTTTTCACCTTCATGAGCATCACTTTGAAATCTTATCCATGACGGATTTTCAAAACCAATCTCTAATTTAGATTTTATTTTGTCGTAAAAAACTCTTGATTTTTTTGAATTATCTTTATCGGTGTTCTTCCAATAACCTTTAGTTTGAGCATAACCATTAATACACTTTGTTCCTCCACAATCTAATTCCTCATACTTACTTGTACCGCATCTAATGAATGTTTTTTTCTTCTTTCCTTCTTCTTTAAACTTGCAGTCAGTTTCTTCAAATTGTGAATAAACTCTTTCAAAGTGGGATAATAAATAATATTCGAAAGAACGACTTGAAAAAGCAATATTCACAAATTCCCCATTAACATCCTGTTCTGCTTCTTCAAAAGCTTCTTTTCTGGCAGGAAAATCATCATGGTCAAATACAACCCAAACTTCATTATAAGTATTATCTTGAAGTTCTCTTTTGCCCGTTTTAACCCAGTTAAGAGGTAATGGTGCACTAATTACTTCAATATCTACTTCGGTATGAGAAGGCACCTTTGTCAAACGCTTTTTTCTTTTTCTCTTGTGTGGAACTTCTTTTTTTAAATATTCATCCTCTTCTGACTTAGGTTCTGGAGAAATAGTATACTTTATATTAGAATCTCCTTTTTCGTCGATAATTGATTGAAAAAAGTATGGTTCTGTTTTTTGACCTTCGCAAATTATAAGAACTGTTTCGTAACCATCTCTCATAGTCTAAAAAAGTTTCTCAATGGACTTAATGCTTGGAATAGCTCCAAATTTTCCTGCTAAATACCATCTTTCAAAAGGAGTATTTTCTCTTACATCAGAAAAGTCTTGTAAAGAAAACAAATCAGAAACTCCTTTTTCGTCTTTTTCAGCAAACCAGATTTGGTCTTTTCTAAACATTCTTCTATCTAACAAATTTGTATCATGACTAGTGAAAATGAGTTGAGAATTATTTGTGTTTATTCTTTCATTCTGAAAAAGAGAAATTAAAAGTTTTGCTAGGTATGGGTGTAAACTAGTATCAATTTCATCCACAAAAATTGGAATTCCTTTTTCAATTGCTTTTAGCAATACTCCTCCTAAAACAAATAATGTTTTAGTTCCAGTTGACTCTTCTTCGAATGGTAAAGGTTCTTCTTTATGGTGTAATTTCTCTTTTTGATAAAAGTCATGAAGACTTGTTAAATTGTATTTAAAATCTCTTAAAATCTGACTTCTCAAATTCTCTGGGAATTTATCAGGAAAATTTATTTCATCATCATCCATTTTACTTACAACAACCTCATTTAAACCAGTATCCGAATGTTTGATTAAACTATTTAGTTTGCTAAGAAAATCTTTATTCTTATTTGCCTTTTCCTTGATTTCATTATTGTAAGTCGACAACATTCTTGAATTTGTTGCATTTACTACTTCAATATTCTGAAAGTAAAGAAATACATCACTAATTATTTCATCTGGAATATCGGTACCAAACTTTGAAAGTAGAGGTTGATTATGAAACAATTCTACTTTTTTATTTTTCGAGGGGCTACCTATAAATCCTATATGTTTTATGGCATCTTTATTTTCAGGAACTTCTCTTCTTAAGAGAGTTTTGCTTTTGTTATTTGGGTAATACTCAAGTAGCTCATATATTATATTTTTCTTGTCAAATATTAATTCGTAACGATATTTATCATCACCTTTGCCTATAAAGTCAATAGCAAATACTGTTGGATTCTCAGGCGATTCATCATTAAATAAAAATGGGTCATAGGCATGAATATTGTCTCCAACTTTATTATTGTTTTTTACTATAAGCTTTAATACTTCATATAATCCTCTAAACAAAGTACTTTTCCCTGATGCATTGGCACCAAAAATCGCAGCAGTTTTCAATAATCTAATCGAATCATTTTTTCCAATAACTAAATTAAAAAGATTATCGTCCTTGGATTTAGTAGGTTCTGCAATTAAAGAAAAATCAACTTTTTCTTTAAACGTTCTGTAATTCTGAAATTCGATGTTTAAAATCATATTCTTGTATGTTTTATGCAAAAATAGGTATTAAATTTATAAATACAGATTTTAAATTCAAAATATTGCAATTTAAACGAATACTTATTTCGTATACTCTGATTTGGGGAATAAAGCACAACAAGCAGGTAAAACGCAATTCCCTTTCACATCACTTATCGCTTTGTTTATTATCATCCAAAAACAAAGGGCTTCACCTTTGTGAAACCCTTATTCTATCGGTTTAAGCCAATTCGCTGTCTGGTTCGCCTGTTTTGCGGCGGCGTTTTACCAATTCGTTATTGGTATCGACTAGCTCGGCAATCGTTTTAGTGGTCGCTTCGTAAATTTCAGGCTTTACCATTGCCATGGTGTTCATATAAGCCATTAAATTGCCATTAAACTCTGCGATCATTTCTTTCTTCAACTTGCTAGCCGAAGCTAAATCTTTCTTCACGCTTTCGCCTTCGGCCTGTTGCACGGCTAGGTTTTCGAAATCTTTTTGAGCCCCAGTTAAAGCTGCAATGATTTCAGCCACGCCTTGCAATTTCGCAATAGCTATTAAAATATCAGCTTGGCTAAGGTCGGTTAGTAAGGAATCGATATCTGATGATTCTTCGGCATAATCTTCGTTTATAATACCCAAGCCATACTGCACCATAATGCTGTATACAAGCAAAGCTGCTTCTTTAATATCCGCAATAGGAATATGCGTATAGCCCTCAACCAACTTAAAAAAAGATCTAACTTGAGTGTCGCGCAGCTCGTCTTTCTCTGCCATCTGCGAATAGGCTTTCAGACGTCTAACTGCTAAATTTAGTGTGGTGCTTTTCGCTTTTGTGCTGATGAGTACAGGCGTCAGATAGTTGTCTGCACTCCAATCGCTCTTTGCAAAAGTTGTTAGCATGAGTGTAAATAATGCATTCGTGTCGCCATTGCGGCTACTTGCTGAAATTTTCTTAATTAATGCCATTAGGTCGGAATTTTTAAGTGTTAATATTTATTGATTATTCAAATTCTATTTTTAGTTTGCAAATTTTGTTATTTCAAAAAGTCATTTTTTTGCTTTGCCAACTTGGCATTCGTTAAAAAAGTAGTTTTTTGGGCTTTGCCAACTTGGCATTCGTTAAAAAAGTAGTTTTTCGGGCTTTGCCAACTTGGCATTCACTAAAAAAGTAGTTTTTCAGGCTTTGCCATCTTGGCATTCGTTAAAAAAGCAATTTTTCAAGCTTTACAGTTTTGGCATGCACGCAAAGTCGCCTAGTTGCGGTCACTATCCGTTTAAACAGGACTTATTTATCTTTGTTTTTTGTGAAAATGTAAATAAAGGTAGGATTTTTTTTTGTTCATCAAAATCATAATCAATAAATTATGCTCCTAATCAATCATTAATGCTTATCTCCAATAGTTCGATAAGGCTTTGTTTTGTGTTGATAATGAGAGCTTTTATAAACCGATGGTTATGACTTAAAGTCTAAACGACCAAACGAAGTGAGATTATGAACGCTATTTAAATATTATCGGTGAATTGAATGAGCACTAATAGCAAGAGCATAAAAAAAGCCCAACCGAAGTTGAACTTTATCATATCTATAATAAGAATAATCTTATTCAAAATAGTTGTTTACTGGACCATAAGAATGATAGAAACCAGTTTCCATCACTTTATTTACAGCATTTGTATCAGCTGCAACGCCACCATCAACTAATAATTGTCCGATAGCTTTTGATTTAAGACCATAAGCAACAGCCAATTTTGATGCAGAACTTGTCAATGTTTTCAACTCGTTGAAGAATGGAGATAGAATTGCTTCTCTCTCTCTTTCGCGAATTACAGTTTTCCAATTCAATTTTACCGATGGTTGTGGTAAAAAATAATCTGCATTAGCTGTCTTTACATCAGCAATTGCCTTATAGGCTTTTGCTTGCATATCGTAAACAGATACGATCTTACCTTTCTCATACTGAAAGAAACCATCTTTTTGAGAACCATCAGAATACTGACCGCCAGTAACACCTAAGTCTATATATTGGGTCAAAATTTCGTGAGACAATTTTTCTTGTGGAAAAGCAGCCTGCATACTTTTAAGAATAAAGCACATCACATCTATCCCCACATAATCCATCAATTGGTAGATACCCATTGGACGAAGCAATAGATCACGACTTACCGTATCGACACGGTAAATAGCATCGACCAAGTTAATCTCGCTTGTCATACCTTTAGCTTGATCCAAAGCAAATAAGGCATCGCGCATAAAATGACCATTACCAATGAATCCGGCTACATCGCTAGAATAAACAACAATCTTTCTCATAGATTTCGCTAATTCTTCGGATAACTTAATCAAATCAGGGTTGATATTTTCAACTGGAATAACTTCAAGTAACTTCTGAATTACTGGTGGGTTATAGAAATGGAAACCAACGATATCACCATTCAAACCTGCCTCTTTATCAATCTCTCCCAAAGGAATTGATGATGTATTACTTAAGAACCAAGTATCAGGATTGTTTTGCTTAATCTGTGAAAATAATTTTACTTTTAAGCTTTTATCTTCTTTAATAGCTTCGAAAACAAGTTGAGAATCGTAAGCGGTTTCGATACGTGTGCTAGTTTTAATCATAGCCATCACATCGTCAGCATAGGCATTAATTACTTGCTCATTCTCTACTAATTCAGCAGAATCTTTATACCATTCTCTTAATTCAACAATATTTTTCTCACCAGATTTAAGAAGTTGAGATCTTAAATATTTTAATAAGCCTTCTAATCCCTCAGGTGAAACATCAATCGCATTAATCACAAAATTCTCTTCACGCTTAGCACCAATTTTAAGTTTCCCTACTTCTAATGCTAAAAGAGCCATTATACCGCTACCCATTTTACCAGCAGCACCTAACAGGCTAATATTTGTATACTTATTTATGTAGTTCATTTTGTTATTTGATTTTAAGTTTGATTTTTAAATCTAGAAATCTTACGATTATTTCCAATTAGGTTTACGTTTCTCAATAAATGCGTTAACGCCTTCGATTCTCTCAGTCTGCTTTTCATCAAATAGGTTCCCGAACTCTCTTGATTCCATTGCTTCAGCATCAGTACGAGTCATTTCTTTTCCTTCACGTAAAACGGTTTTTAACAATCGAAGAGCATTCGGACTATTTTTAGCAATTTTCTTAGCCATATCAATTGCATTATCGAGAACCTGATCAGCATCAGCCAATTTTTGAACCAATCCCAAATCATAAGCTTCGGTTGCCTTTACACCACCAGCCGTCATCATTAAATAGATGGCATGACCTAGACCAACTTGTTTCAATGCCTCAACTGTTCCGTTGAATCCAGGTATTAATCCTAAAGATGATTCTGGTAATCCAAGTCGGGTATCTTTATTTGCGATTCGAATATCACAAGCCAATGCCAATTCTAAACCTCCACCAAGAGCAAAACCATTGATAGCTGCAATAACAGGAATAGGCAATTGAGCGATGTTCCGGAAAACAGACTTCCCTTTCTCAGAAAAATCATAGCCTTCCTGAACAGTCATATCCTGGAAAGCTTTAATATCTGCACCTGCAACAAAAGCTTTTCCTGCACCAGTAATAATTAACACTCTAACATTGCTTGACTGTTTAAACGAATCAATAAAAGACTGCAATTCGTCAAAGACTTCATTATTAAGAGCGTTTAAAGCATTCGGACGGTTTAGAGTCAGAATACCAACTTCATCTCTTTCTTCATAAATCAGATAAGAAAAATTCATAAAATTCAGTTGTATAAATATTTGGTGTAATTTAATTTATTAATCATTACGAAGATGACAAGATTAACTTAGTGCTAAACTCATAGTATTATGACTTCGCAAACCTTTGCATTTAAGGACATAAAAATAGAAAAAAAAGTGACTTGTTGAATAAAATAACCAAGAGAATACATAAATGACACAATACCCTGACTAAGAGATTATTTACTTATCAACACTTAAAAAAGTGGTAACTATTCAGGCAACATAGCTCTAGCCTTGATATCATATATCATTCCGTAACATATTACATTGTTAATTACTTCTTGATAACTATCATCTATCTTTTATTATACATCTTAAATTTAATTCTACATTTACTAATGCAAATTTGATTCAGGGAATACTGTTAAAATCAGTAGCTGTCCCCGCAGCCGTAAATTGCAAACACGTTTTACTACTAATATGCCACTGTGCACCCAAGGTGAATGGGAAGGCTAAGTAAAATGCAATAAGCCGGAATACCTGTCAGTTTTGTACACAATTCGTAGCTTTCGGGAGAAAAAGCTTAGGAAACATTCTGCTTTCTTATACTCGCCCCTAGCTACCATTAATTATTTAATTTAAAATTTCAGTCATGAAACAAATTAATGGTGCTATTAAAACAGTACAAAAACGCGATGGAAGAATCGTCGCATTCGAATCTGAAAAAATCAGCTTTGCTGTATTCAAAGCCCTTCGTGCTGTTGGTTTACCCAACCGAACTTTAGCCGATCAAATCACAGAAAATGTCATTTCAAAATTTAACAATGAGTCAGCCAATGTAGAAGCCATTCAGGATGCTGTAGAATTTGAACTTTTCGAACAAAAAGAATATCAAGCTGCCAAAGCTTATATTATCTACAGAAAACAACACGAAGGTATTAGAAATGTAAAAGAGCTCTTTTCAAATATCGATATTATCGACGATTATTTGAATAATAACGATTGGCGTATCAAAGAGAGTGCTAACTCATCTTATTCTCTTCAAGGTATGAACCAACACATTTCGACTATTATCAGTTCACAGTATTGGTTAAATCAGATTTATCCAAGCGAAATTGGCCAAGCACATAAGCAAGGTAAATTACACATTCACGATTTAGGCTTTGTAAGTGTATATTGTGTTGGTTGGGATTTACAGGAACTAATACACGTTGGTTTTAAAGGCGTTCCTGGTAAAATTGAGAGTAAACCTGCAAAACACCTAAGAACTTTGCTTGGGCAGATTGTCAATTTCTTTTATACCATGCAGGGAGAAGCTGCGGGCGCTCAGGCCTTCTCTAACTTTGACACTTACCTTGCTCCTTTTATTCGTCACGATAATTTATCGTACAGAGAAGTTAAACAAGCCTTACAAGAGTTCTTATTCAATATGAATGTTCCAACTCGCGTAGGTTTTCAAACACCTTTTACAAATATTACTCTCGATTTGGAAATCCCTAATAACATGAAAGACACTGCCGTGATTATTGGCGGCGAAATTCATGAAACAACTTATGGGGAGTATCAGCACGAGATGAATATTTTCAATAAAGCTTTCGCTGAAGTAATGACAGAAGGTGATGCATGTGGACGTATCTTCTCATTCCCAATTCCAACCTATAATATCACGAAGGATTTTGATTGGAATAATGAATACCGCCAACCAATTTGGGAAATGACAGCAAAATATGGAATTCCTTATTTCTCGAATTTTGTTAACTCCGATATGTCTCCCGACGATGTACGCTCCATGTGTTGTCGTTTACGTCTGGATACAACCCAGCTAAAATCAAGAGGAGGAGGTTTATTTGGGGCAAATCCACTAACAGGTTCTGTTGGAGTCGTAACTCTTAATTTACCTCGATTAGCTTACGAAGCTAAAAATGAAGCTGAACTATTGCAACGAATTGAGAAGTTGATGGTTTTAGCCAAAGATAGTCTGGAGATAAAACGAAAAGTTATTGAGAAACTTACAGAAAATGGTCTTTATCCCTACTCTAAGTTCTACTTACGCCATATAAGAGAGAAAAATGGTGCTTTTTGGGACAATCACTTCTCTACTATTGGAATTGTTGGAATGAATGAATTGTTATTAAACTTTATGGGAACCGATATTACAAGCAAAGAAGGTAACGTCTTTGCTGAACGTATTATGGACTTTATGCGTGATAAACTTCAGGAGTTTCAGGAAGAAACAGGCCATATCTATAATTTAGAAGCGACTCCTGCCGAAGGTACTACTTATCGACTAGCCAAACTTGATAAAAAAGATTTCCCAGATATTATTGTTGCTAATGAAAAACAAGTTAAAGAGAAAGGTGCAGCTCCTTATTACACAAATTCAACTCAGCTTCCAGTAGGCTTTACCGATGATATTTTTGAGGCTCTTGAGCTACAAGACAATCTACAAACTAAATATACTGGTGGTACCGTATTCCATACTTTTGTAGGTGAAAATCAGTTGCCTCCAGAATCTGTCAAGAAGCTAGCAAAAATGATTTGTGAGAACTTCAAGCTCCCTTATTTTACACTATCTCCTACATTTAGTATTTGCCCAGAACATGGTTATATCTATGGCGAACACAAAACTTGTCCTAAATGTGAGGCAGAAGGGAAAACAAATGTTTGTGAAGTCTATTCTCGAATAGTTGGCTACCTGCGTCCTGTTGATCAGTGGAATGATGGGAAACGTGCCGAGTATAGTGACAGAAAACTTTTTGATAAAAAAATTCATGCTCCCGAAATGGAAATTGAACTAATAGAATCTAGTAATTAATGAAAATAGCAGGATTTAAGAAACAAAGTCTTATTGACTATCCTGGAAATATCAGCTCTGTGATTTTTACACAGGGCTGTAATTTTCGCTGTGGCTATTGCCATAATCCCAACTTAGTTCTTCCTAAAAAGTTTGAGAAATGCTATGATGAAGAGGAACTCTTTTCCTATTGGAAAAAATATCATCACTTACTTGATGCCGTTTGCATTACAGGCGGTGAGCCCTGTATTCATAAAGATCTACCTGAATTCATTCACAAAATCAAGCAAATGGGTTTGAAAGTAAAACTAGATAGCAATGGGACAAATCCAAACATGCTTAAATATCTCATTAAAAATCAGCTAATTGATTTCATTGCAATGGACATCAAGCATGTTTTAGAGCTCAATTATTACAATTCTTCGGTTGGTCAAACTTTAAGTCAACAAAATTTTAATCACGTACTTAAGTCTATCAACTTAATTGAAGAATCTGAAATAGAACATGAATTTAGAACAACAGTTGCCAAAGGCTTGCATACAATTGAACAAATTAAAAGCCTAAAAGATAAATTTAAAACTTTCTATACCATTCAGAATTTCAAGTCAGGTATAACGCTGAATGAAAATCACAATTTTGAAGCATGGACCAATGAGGAATTAACAGAAATGTGCCTATAAAACTTCTAAAACAGAGGCTTCATCTAAAAAACATTCCGTAATTTGAGAAAGCATGCAATATTTCTATCCTCGAAATAGTTTATACATAGAGACTCATATTTAGTTATTTTAGAATTATTAAATCACAACATATATTTAATTGAAAATTATGAAAAAACTGTTATTAATTGTTTGTCTGTTCTGTATTGGAACTTTGGCTCAGGCACAAGATTACGGTACGGGAATTGGAATTAGAGGAGGTTCGGCAAATGGATTAACGATCAAACATTTTATTAAAAAGAATGTTGCCTTAGAAGGTATCATCTCTACCAGATGGCAAGGTGTAAACCTAACAGGATTGTACGAAATTCACGCTCAGGCTTTCAATGAGCCTGGTTTTAACTGGTATTATGGTTTTGGTGCTCATATTGGCTTCTGGGATGGCGACCATGCACATTGGGGTAATGATGACAAAAATTACACTATTCTTGGCATTGATGGTATTTTGGGTTTAGAATACAATATCCGTGAAATTCCTATCAATCTAAGTTTAGACTGGAAACCGGCCTTAAATATCTTTGGCGATTCTGGTTTTTGGGGCGATGGTTTCGCACTTTCAGTACGATATGTCTTCTAATCAGAATTAAATAGAACTCAATAATAAATAATCCCAACTTGCAATGAGCAGGTTGGGATTTTTTCATGTTAGCACATAAAGCAAAATAACTGAAGTAAAGAACAGGGCAAATGCGCACTTTTTAAATTCGCCCGAGGCAGACTAAAATATCAATTATTGGGGCAATCCCTGCGGGGCGGGCTATCCGCACTCGCTTTTTGTCCGAAAAAAA
>JADGEF010000052.1 GCA_016744515.1 Marinifilaceae bacterium
AATAGCGCACTTGACTTCGTATTGCCTTCCCTCCGATTGGGCGACTCAGTTGTCTTTCAAACTGACGGAAAAGTTTGCATGCAAGGCAAACAAAAAGCTAGCCTTTAGCTGCGAAAAGCTAGCTTATTCTACAAAATTAGAAAATGATGGTGTAGTAGAAGTGCTTTAGAATAGCTGAGCCAAGTATTGAGCTATTATTGAAAAAGAGAGGTTTAAAATAAACTCATCTATATCATATTGAAAAATACAATTCACGAAAGTGGATCGGTTTTTTTGATAATATATATAATTGTTAGATAAAGTAAGCCTTATAGTTTATCTTTGGCACTTGATAATGGAATGTAATAAAATAAGAATGTTGAACATTAAAGAGTTTATATCAAAACATGTAACCAAGCGTGACAAAAGCATGTTTTTCGATGATATTAAAGCTAACGAGCTTGAGTTGAGAAAAGAAATTGAAAATCGATCGGTTTTAGTTATTGGAGGTGCTGGAACCATTGGCAGTTCTTTTATTCGTGCCTTATTGCCTTTTCATCCAAAATCATTAACCGTTGTTGATATTAATGAAAATGGGCTTACCGAATTAACTCGCGATTTAAGAAGTATTAAGGAGATGTTTGTTCCAGAAGACTATATTACTTATCCTATGAGTTATGCCGATTCTGTTTTTCGTAAAATGTTTATTTCACGTTCGGGATTTGATATTATAGCCAATTTTTCGGCACACAAACATGTTCGAAGCGAGAAGGATAAATTCTCGGTAGAAGCATTGCTTCGAAACAATGTTGTAAATGCAAAATATTTACTCGATTTAATTGAGGAATTCTCACCTCGTCATTTCTTTTGTGTTTCCACTGATAAAGCTGCCAATCCCGTAAATATTATGGGTGGGAGTAAAAAAATTATGGAAGATATGATCATGACTTATTCAAAATCTTATCCCGTAACAACGGCACGATTTGCTAATGTGGCTTTTTCTAATGGTTCTTTGCCAGCAGGTTTTCTAGAGCGACTCTCAAAACAACAACCCATTTCTACACCAAGCGATGTCACCCGTTATTTTGTTTCGCCAGAGGAAAGTGGTCAAATTTGTTTATTGGCATGCATTTTAGGAAAAAGTGGAGAAATTTATTTTCCAAAGCTGCAAAAAGAACAAGTAATGACATTCTCTGCAATGTCCGATTTACTTTTGAAAGAATTAGGCTATGAAATCGAACAATGTGAATCTGAGGTTGAAGCAATTTATAAAGCTCATAAATTAATTAGTAATTATAAAAAATACCCAGTTTATTATTCTAGAAGTGACACTACTGGCGAAAAAGCTTACGAAGAATTTTATACGGAGGAAGAATCTACTGATATGGATAGATATACCTCACTAGGCGTTGTTACTAACCTAAAACCTCGTTCGAAAGATGACTTAACTCGTTTACTAGAAGAATTGGAAACAGTATTTGAAAATGCATCTGCTACAAAAGCCGATATCGTGAAAATAATGAAAGATTTCCTAGTGAATTTCGATCATAAGGAAATGGGTAAAACCTTAGACTCAAAAATGTAATGTGCCAAACTATGAACTTTCAAACTGTTGTCGATAGAATAAGACAAATATATAATAAGCCAGAAGGACAGATTTATCTTCATGAACCTGTTTTTTTAGGCAATGAGAAAAAATACCTTGAAGAATGTATCGATTCTACATTTGTTTCCAGTGTAGGTAAATTTGTTGATCGTTTCGAAGAAATGATGGAAGAATATACAGGAGCCAAAAAAGCTATTGTATGTGTTAATGGTACTAATGCCTTGCAAGTTGCTATGCAATTAGTAGGGGTTGAGAGAGAGGATGAAGTAATAACTCAAGCCTTAACCTTTGTCGCAACAGTAAATGCGATTTCGTATTGTGGAGCTCAGCCGGTTTTTTTAGATGTTGATAAAGAAACAATGGGGCTTTCGCCCGATGCTGTTGAAAAATGGCTTGGAAATAATGCCATTGTAACAGAAGGTGTTTGCTTTAACAAAAACACAAAACGCAGAATAAAAGCCTGCGTTCCTATGCATACTTTTGGACACCCTGTTCGAATTCACGAATTGTTAGCCGTTTGCGAAAAATACCATATCGAAATGGTTGAAGATGCTGCTGAAAGTCTTGGTAGTTATTATAAGGGGAAACACACAGGCACATTTTCGAAGGTTGGCATACTTAGCTTTAATGGTAACAAAACAATTACGACAGGTGGTGGCGGTATGCTTTTATTTTCTGATGAGAAATTGGCTGAGAAGGCAAAGCATTTAACTACGCAAGCAAAAATACCCCATGCCTGGGAATTTGCTCACGATGAGATTGGTTATAATTATAGAATGCCAAATATTAATGCTGCTTTAGGTTGTGCTCAATTAGAACAGATCGATAAGATTTTAGAAAGTAAACAAAAAACAGCAAAGGCATATCAAGTTCATTTTGCAAATACCGATATACAATACTTCTGTCAACCTGTTGATTGTCAATCGAACTATTGGTTGAATGCAATCCTTTTATCTAGTAAAGAAGAACGAGATGCCTTTTTGAAGTATACCAATGAAAATGGTGTGATGACTAGACCTATATGGCAATTAATGAATCGTTTGCCGATGTTTAAAGATAGTCAAACTGATGAGCTTACGAATTCAATATGGTTCGAAGAAAGAGTTGTTAATATACCTAGTAGTGTTATTTTATGAATTTGATCAACGACATTTATTACAATACGGATTACAGTAAACTGTACTTATCACAATCGTATTCTCTATTCGATTTTGAATACCGTGAGGATGAATTTGTTTTAAAAAATATTGCTATAAAAAAGCCAATTAATCAAATTGGAGAGGTAAACGTAAAAGGGTATTACGATTTAGAAACCCCGTATGGATATGGTGGCTTCTTTTGCAACACAGAAAACCAGTCTTTTATTGAGAGAGGAATGATTGCATATAGAGAAAGGTGCCAGAGTGAAAATATCATTGCTGAATTTTTCTCATTTCATCCGTTTAACGATTTTCCTCTTTTATATCCTGAATGCTTTGATAGGTGTTTTGTTGACCGAAACGTTGTTGTTCTAGATTTACAGAAATCGGATGATGAAAGATGGTTAGATTATGCGTCGAAAACACGAACAATCATACGTAAGTGCTATAAAATGCTTCGTGTAGAGGAATCTGACGACATCGAATCATTTATTAATATCTATTACGAAACAATGGATAAAAACAATGCTCATGGTTTTTACTACTTTGAAAAATCATACTTCGAGAATCTTTTAAAGATTAGTCAAGTTAAACTGATAAAAGTTTTATTGGAAAAAGAAGTTATCGCAATGAGTTTTGTGATGTGTGGTGAAAAAATTGCTCATTACCATTTATCGGCAAATAAATTGGATTATTTAAAATACAATGCCAACTATATGATATTGGAAGAGGCATTTAAGTTGGCTAAACAAGAAGGCTGTGAAAATTTTCTTCTTGGCGGAGGAAGAACACCATCGGAAGAAGATAATTTGTTTAAATTTAAGCGTAAATTTTCAAAGATAAGCAAAGACTTTTATCTGGCAGGTAGCATATACAACACTGAAATTTATAATCAATATATTGGAATTTGGGAAGATCAGAACCCTAACAACCAAGTAAAATACTTTTTAAAATACAGATTAATTCATGAATAAAGTATTTATTATAGCAGAAGCTGGTGTTAATCACAATGGAGATATCGAACTTGCAAAACAATTAATCGATGTTGCAGTAGAGGCAAAGGTAGATGCTGTGAAATTTCAAACTTGGAAAACAGAGCTTTTGGTTTCGAAAGAGGCTAAGATGGCTGATTATCAGATTGAAAACACAAACGTAGAAGAATCACAATATGATATGCTTAAAAAGCTTGAATTATCGTACGACGATTTTAAAGAGTTAAAGGACTATTGCGACAAGAAGAATATTCTGTTTTTATCCACTCCCGACGAAGAAGAAAGTGCTGATTTTTTAAATGACATACAAGATACGTTTAAGATTGGTTCTGCCGAATTAACAAACATTCCTTTTTTAAGGCACATTGCTTCGTTTAAGAAAGAAATTATTCTTTCGACTGGCATGGGAACAATGGAGGAAATAGATATTGCAACAGAAACACTTTTACAAGCAGGAGTTACAAAGAAGCAAATTAGCTTGCTACATGTCACGACACAATATCCTACTCCTATGGAGGAGGTAAATCTAAAAGCTATGCTTACAATAAGAGATCGATTCAATCTTAAGGTAGGATATTCAGATCATACTATGGGAATCGAAGTTCCAATTGCGGCAGTAGCTTTGGGAGCACAAATTATCGAGAAACATTTTACCTTAGATCGTAATATGTCAGGTCCCGATCATAAAGCAAGCTTAAATCCACAGGAATTAAACCAAATGGTTTTTGCCATTCGAAATATAGAAGAAGCTCTTGGTGATGGAAATAAGCAACCTAGTTTTAGTGAATTAAAAAACAAAGAAGTTGTGCGAAAATGCATTATTGCTCTTTGTGACATAGATAAGAACACCATTTTATCTACCCAAAATATTGGATTGAGACGTATTACAGGCGGTATACCGTCTATCGAATGGGATAAGATTTTAAGCCAAAAAGCTAAAAAAGATTTTAAAGAAGGAGACTTGATATCATTATGAGAAAAATTTGTGTTGTAACAGGAACAAGAGCCGAATTCGGTCTATTGTCTCACTTAATGAGATTAATAGAAAAGGATACTGTTTTTGAATTGCAGTTAATTGCTACAGGTACTCATTTGTCTCCTGAATTTGGATATACAATTGATGAAATTGAAGAAGAAGGTTTTACAGTCCATAAGAAAATTGAAATCTTACTTTCTTCTGACACTTCAGTAGGCGTTTCAAAATCGATGGGTTTGGCACAGATTTCATTTGCTGAGGTTTACGATGAACTAAAACCAGATTTAGTATTAGTTCTTGGCGACCGCTATGAAATATTAGCTGCTGTAACTACAGCTATGATTGCCCGAATTCCTGTTGCTCACTTAAATGGGGGTGAAAAAACGGAAGGAGCGATTGATGAATCTATTCGTCATTCCATTACAAAAATGAGTCATCTGCATTTTACTGCCACCGAAGAGTATCGAAAACGAGTCATTCAGATGGGTGAAAATCCACGCTTTGTTTTTAATGTTGGCGAAGTTGGATTGGACAGTATCTTTTTAAGAAATTTGTATTCCAAATCTGAATTTGAAGATTCTATTAATTTCAAACTAAATAAGAAAAATATTTTAGTCACATTTCATCCGGTAACCCTTGAAAAAGGAATGGCTCTGAAACAGTTTAAAGCACTTTTAAGTGCTATTGATCAGTTAGTAGACACTAACATTATTATCACTCATTCCAATTCTGACATGGAAGGGCGAGGTCTTGTTGAGATGATAAAAAATTATGTTGCTGCAAATAAAAACAAAGCAGTTGCATTTCCCTCTCTTGGCTACCATAGGTATTTATCAGCTTTACAATACATGGATGCTGTTGTTGGTAATTCTTCGAGCGGAATTGTTGAAGCCCCTTCGTTTAAAATTGCTACTATAAACATTGGTAATCGACAAAAAGGACGAATTCAAGCTCTAAGTGTGATTAATTGTGAGCCCAATGCGAAAGAAATTCTAAATGCTCTTGATCTTACACTTAGTTCACATTTTAAATTACAGCTTCAAAATGTGGTAAATCCATACGGACAAGGTGGAAGCTCTCAACAACTCTTGGATATCTTAAAAAAGATTTCATTTTCGGATATACTAAGCAAAGCATTTTACGATATAGAGAATTAAAAAAGTTATGAAAATAATTGGCGGCGAAGCAGAATTTAAAGAAAATCAATACAATACGTATTTTACGGACTCAGGAAGATCTTCTTTACGACTGATCTTAAGGAGTCTTAATTTGAAGCTTGTTGCTCTGCCTGATTACTTATGCTCTATTATTACAGATATTTTTATACAGGAAAAAACCGAATTTATCTACTATCGAATCAATCCTGATTTTAGCATCAATACATCAACAATTCCAAATGAATGTGATGCGATTTATATTATTGATTATTTTGGTATTACACATGATTATTTAAAGAAACAAGCTGTCGTAAAGAACAAAATTGTTATTGAGGATAATGTATTTTCTCCTTACATAAAAAATACGATTCAATTTAAAAATTGGATTTCGTATAATAGTTATCGTAAATTCTCATTATGCGCCGAAGGTAGTTTAATTCAATCAAATATTGAGTTAAAATCAGAATTAGTGCAGTTATCCTCTGCTCCATTTATTGATTATAAATACAAAGCAAAGTCAATCAAATATGAATACATAAATCATAATTTACACTCAGAAAAGGACTATTTATATCAATTTGAAAAAGGAGAAAAAGCTCTTGATGAACAAAGAGATCTATTTTCTATCTCATCACAAGGTTTCAATCAAATTATTAAGTTTCACGAATCATTAAGTATTGAAACCAAATTAAGAAATCAAAACTATCAGGTTTTAAAAAGATCGATTTCACCTATAAGTTTTAAGATCTCAAACTTTAAATCTTTCTTTGTATTTTCATGCATAAAGCCAAAGAAACTTAGAATAGAATTAATGAGTCATAATATTTTCCTTCCCATACATTGGCCAAATACCTATGATATAGATAATATTCTATATCAAAACACACTATCAATTCCATTGGATTCTCGATATAGCGATAAAGATATGGAAAGAATAATCAATACAATAAATAAATATCAGTACTTAAAACTAACATAAGTTGAAAGATTATAAAAACAATATCATCTCTGATAAATTATCAATACGAGATGCCCTTATTCGATTAAATAACTTAGGTAGCGACCTAACACTGTTTGTGATATCTGACACCGCTAAACTCGTTGGTTCTCTTACTGATGGAGATATCAGAAGAGCTTTAATTAATAACATGGAAATAAACGAAAGTTTATTACTATGCACCAATCGAAATTGTCAATACTTAAGAGAAAAAAACATTACCATTGAAAAAATAAAAGATCTTGAAAAGAAAAGCATCTTCGTTGTTCCTATTGTAGATGAAAATTTTCTTTTGATAAAAATTACAAACATCAAAGAAACGTATTCTATTCTACCTCTCGATGCAATTATTATGGCAGGTGGTAGAGGAGAACGATTAAGGCCTTTCACCGACTCTGTACCCAAACCTCTTTTAAAAGTGGGTGGAATTCCAATTATTGAACGAAATGTTAACCGCTTAAAAAACTATGGAATAAATAACATGACGATTGCTTTAAAATACTTAGGTAATCAAATTCGAGATCATTTTCAAGATGGTTCTTCCAACCAAATTAACATATCCTATGTTGAAGAAAAACAAGCACTGGGTACAATCGGAGCATTGAAGCTTGTTCAAAATCTTGCTCATGAAGACTTATTGGTTATGAATTCAGATTTATTAACGAATATAGATTTCGAGCAAATGTATCTTTTATACAAAGAAAGTGATGCCGATATGATCATTGCCTCTACATCCTATGAGGTGAATATTCCTTATGCTGTTTTAGAAAGTGAAAACGGAATAATTAGCTCGTTTCGAGAAAAACCAACCTACACATATAGCTCCAATGCAGGTATTTATATGATGAAGAAAAACGTTATTGATATTATTCCTGAAAGAGATTTTTATAATGCAACCGATTTAATTGAAGACATGATAAAACTGGGTAAGAAAATTATTCATTTTCCAATTTTAGGCTACTGGTTAGATATTGGGAAGCATGAAGATTTTGAGAAAGCACAAAACGATGTTGAACGAATTAAATTTTAATTCATGAAAATATTAGCAATTATACCCGCCCGAGGCGGAAGTAAACGTCTGCCTCGAAAAAATATTTTACCTCTTAACAACAAGCCTTTAATTGCCTGGAGTATAGATGCTGCACAAAAATCAAAATACATAAGCGATATTTTAGTGAGTACAGATAACCAGGAGATTGCTGATATTGCAAAAACATATGGAGCTTGGGTACCATTCCTACGCCCAAAAACTTTATCATCAGATACATCTGGCTCTTACGAAGTTGTTGAGCATGCTATCAATTTCTGCAAAAAATTAAATAAAACATATGATTTAGTGCTTCTTTTGCAACCAACTTCACCGTTACGATGTGCCGAAGACATAGATGCTGCGGTAGATTTTTTAATCAGTAAATCTGCTGATGCAGTAACTACTGTTTGCAAAGCAGAACATTCGCCTATATGGGCTAATACTCTACCTGATAGTCTTAATATGGATCAATTCGAAAATGACGAATATAAAGATATTCGATCACAGGATCTACCGAGATATTATCGATTAAATGGAGCAATTTATCTGGTTAAAACAGAAAGGCTTTTAGCTGAAAGATCATTCAGTTTGAGCAAGAATACATTTGCTTATGTTATGACACAGGAACGATCAATTGATATTGATACGAAACTTGATTTTTGTATTGCTGAAACAATTATAAATTATAACGAAGACGCTTAATTATTCTACCCCCTTTACCAATTGGTGAAGGATTTCACCTAGACAATTTGCGTTACAGCTCGCTGAATTAAAATTAGCTTTAAAATAACAGCCATATGCATGAGTATCAATGCTCATGATGCGATCAACCGATTCATTTTTCAAACTAGCTAAAGCTGCATTTAAGGGTTTACAACCAAATGTATTTGCCATATCTAAAATGTAGGTGCTTATACAGTTTCCTTCAAATAAAGCTGAGGTCAAAAATACTACAGGTTTATTGTGGATTGCAACAAAATTAATTGCCGTTGAATAATGTGCTACAACCAAACTGGAGTATTTTACTAAGTCTGAAGTAATATTATAATGAACAGGAAATTCAAAATCATTATTATTCATCCGGCGTGGATGTGCTGCAATGTGCACTTCCAAGCCTGTTTTCTTTGCGATATATTTTAAAGCAGTGTTAAGTTCATTGTAATATGTTTCGGGAGTAAAATCTAAATTAATACCTCTCGCAATATAATCTGGATGATAAGGAATATACTGATCGATAAAAACTAAGTATTTATCCGAATTAATAGGATTATTCACCTTTCTATTTGCTGCATTCCAATCATTCGAATTTGTTTTTATAAAACGTGTATTTTTATCACACAATTTAAGAACCCTTCTTCGAATTGGTATTTTTACATGCAATACTGCCAAAGTAGGTTTTAAAATTATAGACGTGTAATACAAATCAAATGATTTGAAAAATTTTCCTACTAAATAGATAGGTGAAGTTTTTTCAAAATATCTTTTCATCTTAGTAGATGCACTTTTAATCTTACTTTTTGAACTTAGCTTTGGAAAGAAGTTGACATCTAAAAAGATATAAGTAATATCAGCTTTACTAATAATCCTGTAGAACCATGCACTGTTGTTTTGAAAACCAATACAAGTAGCAATAATACTATTGTGCTTATTGTCTAATAAAAATTGTTTGAATTCTGATTTTGTATTGATGTATATCACATCTTTTTTAAGCTCTGAGGGACATGTATCTTCCAATTTCGATGATTTTAAAAGACAAACCATGTCAATATATTTGACATTATATCCTTTCTTTTTTAAGAGTTCAAAATCATCATTCTCGTAGTACGATTTATTAAAATGAAAGCGGTGGATAAAATAAATATTCTTAATCATACTTTTGAAAATTAGAGCTGAAACAAAGCTGAGTAATTATTAGGGGATTTGTATTGTACTGATATTAAGTCTTATTTTCAGAGTTATTTAAAATATTCAATCGTTTTAACCAGACCTTCATCCAGTTGAATTATAGGTTCCCAGTTGTTCAGTTTTTCTTTAGCTAAATTAATATCTGGTTGACGCTTCATAGGGTCGTCCATTGGTAGTTTCTGATGTATAATTTTCGATTTTGATTGAGTCAAATTAATAATTTTCTGAGCCAATTCTAGTATGGTAAATTCATTGGGATTCCCAATATTCACAGGACCTATGAAATCTTCCGAATTCATCATACGAATCATTCCTTCCACCAAATCATCAACATACTGAAAACTTCGAGTTTGTGATCCATCACCATAAATGGTAATATCTTCACCTTTTAGAGCCTGCATAATAAAATTCGAAACCACACGACCATCGTTAGGATGCATATTTGGTCCATAGGTGTTGAAAATACGCATGATTTTTATATCTACCTGATTCTGTTTATGGTAATCCATAAATAAGGTTTCTGCACAACGTTTACCTTCGTCATAACAAGAACGTATACCAATAGGATTCACATTCCCCCAATAATTTTCTGTTTGAGGATGAATCTCAGGATCACCATACACCTCACTGGTTGAAGCTTGTAGTACACGAGCATTTATTCTTTTTGCTAAGCCCAACATATTAATAGCACCCATAACCGAAGTTTTGGTTGTTTTTATGGGATTGTATTGATAGTGAACTGGTGAAGCAGGACAAGCCAAATTGTAAATCTGGTCGACCTCAGCAAAATAGGGCTGAATCACATCGTGACGAACCAATTCGAAGTAAGGATGATTTATTAAATGTTCAATGTTTTTTTTATTCCCAGTAAAGTAATTGTCAAGACAAATAACATCATTGCCTTCTTTTATTAGACGATCACATAGGTGTGATCCAATAAATCCGGCTCCTCCAGTAACAAGTATACGTTTCATATGTTTATCTTAAATATTGATCTATTTATTGGATCTTAACACGATGTACTTAATTTAATCAATTGTGTTTAAGGCCTTATTAATAGCTTTAGTGAGATAGTAACCTAATTCTAATTTGTGTTTAGTTTTTTCAATATTATTTTTAAATTCGTCGAAATCCGACTTAGATAGCATTTCTAGTTTCTCTTTTATCTGATGAAGAGATTCAACTGCAAAACCAATTTTATTTTGAATTACAAAATCTGCCATTGCTGCTTTATTCCATATTATAATTGGCATATCGCATAAAATATAAAGAGATAATTTATGAGGATTATTAAATTTTAAATATTGTCCAGTAGGACCTTCACAAGTATTCAATTCATCGCCGTACCAAACCAAGCCAAAATCACCATCTATATAATCAATTACTTCATTGGATAAAAAACGACCTTTGTAGTCGAGGATTGTATTTTCCTTATCTATAATGCACTTATAATCAAAACCAACACCATAGAGGTCAAGTCTAAAATTTCCTCCTTTGAAGTCATCGAATTTGTAAATAAAACTTTTTTGACCTCCCATACCTCCTGCGAATACAATTCGGTAATCTTCATAATTAACTGGAGTTCTTTTTTGCTCACAAGTTGGTGTATGCAGGTAATCAAAAATATCTAAATCAACTAGTTTTGAACTGCAATTATTCTCCTCAAACCATTTTCTCATTGATGGATTATGCAGAATCAAAGCTTCTGATTTTGTGAGCATATTAATTTCTTGTTCTGTTGTTAGTTTACGTCCCTTAAGCGCATAAACATCGTGTACAATTGTAATAATCTTACATTTTTTAATTCTAGCACCCCATAAAATATATTTATAGAATTTATTTAGAGGGTATTGTAAACAAAGTGTACTACGTTTATTTAAGCATAATAAAGCCCAAGTAATTCCTAATGCACTTATAAGTGTTCCTAAAATGGCATTAGAAATCCAAGTTTGTTTAAATCCAATATTTTTCCAACCATTATTTTCTAGTATCGTTTCACAATCCATTTTTGCTTTACCTGCAGCATCGAATTTTGAGCGATAGTTTCTAGCGATATAAAATTTGTTCATTGTGTTTTTATAATGTTTGTTTTACAAGTTTAAGTGCAGCCTCAATTGTATCATCCATATCGTAGTATTTATAATCAGCTAAGCGACCACCAAATAGATACTTGTTCGAAATAGCAGTAGTCAGATCTTTGTATTGATTAAATAAATTATCATTATTAGAATCATTAATAGGGTAGTAGGGTTCGTTATCCTTGCTGAATTCATGTGGATATTCTTTTGTAACAACTGTTTTTTTCTGAGTCCCAAATTCAAAATGTTTATGTTCAAGTATTCTCGTATATGGCACTTCTTTTTCGGTGTAATTTACAACTGCATTACCTTGATAATCTTCAGAATCTAAAATTTCCGTTTCAAAGTGAAGACTACGATATTCTAAATTTCCAAACTTGCATTCAAAGAACTCATCTATTTTACCAGTATATAATACTTTATTTGCCAATTTATCTAATTCACTTTTTTGATCAAAATAGTTAATATTAGTCTTAATTTCAACACCTTCTAGTAGTCCCTCAATTAATTTATTATAACCTCCAATTGGTATACCTTGGTATAAATCGTTAAAATAATTATTATCAAACGTAAATCGAAAAGGCAAACGTTTAATAATGAAAGCTGGTATCTTTGTGGCAGATCGACCCCATTGTTTTTCAGTATAACCTTTTATAAGTGTGTTGTAGATATCATTACCTCCAAGAAAAAGAGCTTGTTCTTCAAGATTTTCAGGTTCAATATTTGCATACGCTTTACGTTGTTCATCAATTTTAGCTTTGGCTTCATCAGGTGTCTTAACACCCCAAAGTTGATAAAAAGTATTCATGTTAAAAGGAAGATTGTATAATTTCCCTTTATAGTTTGCCATAGGAGAATTTGTGAAACGATTAAATTCTACAAATTGGTTGACGTAATCCCAAACCTCTTTATTACTAGTGTGAAAAATATGAGCACCATATTTATGAATGTTTATCCCTTCAGTTTCTTCGCAATGAATATTTCCTCCCTTATGATTCCTTTTATCGATAACTAGAACTTTCTTGCCTTTTTTATTGGCTTCGTATGCAAATATTGCACCAAATAAACCAGCTCCTACAATTAAGTAGTCGTATTGATATTTTTGCATTTTAGTATGAATTCGTTTTGTTTATAGTTTTCGAAGCTTCTTTTTCCAAGCTAATTTTTTAATGATTTTTCTTTTGTGGTCTTTATCAAACAGAATAAGTAACTTAACTGCTATTTTTTTATCCTCATTGTTACTTTTGGCATATTGTTTAGCAATAATTTCTAATTCATCTTCACTGGCCCAAAGTTGAGCAAAGTTTTTCAATCCCTTTATGTAATCCATTTTTTCGAATCGCATTCGGTTGATATCAACAATACTGAAATCGTATTGTTGATTTTCTAGTTGAGTAATTAATATATTGCCTCGGGAATAATCCAGATGGTGAATATTGTTTTTGTGTAATTTTTCGTAAGTGAATACGGCGAACTGTTTTAGTATATTCTCTTTATCGGGAAAATCGAAGCCAATTAAATCACGAATCGTAAAATCGTATTCGTGGTGTATGGAAACATAGTAGCTCCGATTAAATAAACCTTTTTTTAGTATTTCAATACTTGCAATAGGCTCTGGAGTATTAGCGCCACAAGCTCTTATTTTCATGGCGTATTCAAATGAATGTTTGGCTTTCGATCCTCTTAAATAAGCATAAGCAATCTTATTTATCAGGTGAGGAATTTTAAAAGATTTGACGTTTAATTTTAAACCATCATGCTTAAATATTTTAATTTCATTCCTGCCTTTGTAAAGTGTTTCTCCTTTTTTATCGAACTGCTCTGGTAGGCTCTGAATGAATAATGTCACTTCTGAAAATGCAGGATTTATTAAGTTTCTTTGCTTAGGGTTTATTTTGTTTGCATTCATCTTTAGTTCGGGTAAAAGCTCTGTAATTTTACTTGCGACTCTTTTGCCTGCTTTGCCATCAAGTTGTTCAAACATTCTTTTGTTTGCCACTTCTCTCTCGTTTTGTTTTAAATGAGAGTTTTCAAAAGCATACTTTATTGTATCAGCTAAATCCTTAAAATCATCAATTTGGAAACTGATATTCTTTATGATTTCGCGAACTTCGGAAACCGTTTTTTTTACTACAGGCACCTTAAATGTTACAATTGGTTTATGCAGGGCACTCATTTCTGATATAATAGAGCTTGTGTCGCAAATGCAAATATCCGAAATGATAATGTAAGGTGTTATGTTTTGAGTGTTAATAAATTGAACACCTTGGGTGTTTTTAATTTTCTGTTTATATTTTTTAGAAGTCCAAATATGAACTGTTACTAAGATATTGTAAGCTTGTGTAAATTGGTTCAACTTGTCGTACCATTTATGAATCGCAGACATGTTAGATCCATCCCATGTAGCTGAAAATAAGATAGTCTTTTTATGAGGGACGATATTAAGCTCTTGCTTTAAGTTCTCGATAATCTGTGGATTGTATGTGTTATTAAATCCGTCATCCATTTTTGGGAATCCAAGTCCTACACCCGAAGTAATTCCTATTTGCTTTGCTTCTTCGACCTCCACTGAACTTGAGAAATGAAATTGGTCGAACATATTGTGTCCTTGTACATTTGCAAACGGCTTAAAATGATAGGCTCCATGAGCTAAACCAATACGAATAATTTTCGATTCGGGAAATAGATAGCAGGCTTGGCGGCACATGATCACAGCTTTGGGGAATACTGGCATTAGGCGTGAGTTCACCCCAAGTTTTTTAAGTTTTTTTTGAACGGTTTTATTTTTAGTTACAACAGAAATTGACTTTAGTTCCTTTTGAACATTTTTGAAGATTGCCAAATCCAGTTCATTGGCACAATAAAAAACGATTTCTGTTCTTTTTTTGAAAAAATTCAGAAGATTCCATACTAGTTTGTAGGGATACTTTATGACATAATAGCTAAAAACCATTATTGAGTTTTATATATTGTAAAAAAGAATTATTTTGAGAAAATACCATTATAGGTTAAGCTCAGTTGGAACCCAATGTTTTCAGGTAAATACTTACCTGTATCAAACGCAAGTTGAGTTGATATTATAAAAGGTATTTTATTAAGTTTAGGAAAACTCACTTCTAGCATATAGGATTGCTGAGATAATCCTTTGTGAAAAGAATAAACTTTCGAATAATTTTCTTGTTGATTGCCTTTACCATCACTTCTTAAAGATAGGATGCCATAATTTTTAGAATAAGTCATCATGGCTTTGTATTTGAATTCTGATATAGCTCCTTTAAAGCCAAAGTGATGTGCTTCGATGGCATTATTAACACCTGGAGTAATTAAAGGAAGGCCTATTGTTTTGCCGTGGTTGGTCCAACCCGATTTATATATTCCATTCGAAAAATAATTATCGAAGCCAATTATGGGCTCAATAGGATGCTCAGGTCTTATTGTATAACCACCTTGATCTTTTGTGTAGATATATTCGTAAATGAAGGATGATAGAAATTTAGAATTGTTGAGCTTAATGTATAAGCTAGCATTCCAATCTTTAACTCTATTGATATGTATAAGATCACCTGACTTGTCTTCATACATATTTTTAAAAGATAAAATTGAATGAAACTTATTGTTCGAATAGGCAAATTCAATTGTGTTTTGGCCCAAATGATTTCCAGATTTATTGTAACTGTCATTGATTGATTCCTTACCTTCTGAATCGATAAAAGGCTGACTCGAAGACTGAACCAATACAGCTTCTTTAAATGCTTTGAATCCGCCAATATTTCCCCATCGTGGAGATTCCCCCCCCCATTGTACATAGTGATCTAATCCCATTGTAAATGAAAATCCTGATTCTTTTCCGATTCTTAGAAATGCATTTTTGTGGTGAACATTGGCTTTGTCTACATACCTGTCGTCAATTAAAATACCATTAGCAAAAACACCTTTTATAGCAAGCCAATTATTTGTAAAGTTTAAGGGTATAAATTCTTTAATTCCTATGCTAATTTCAGGGTAAGAGCGTGCATTGCCAGACATCAATAAATCACCATTTGTGAAGGACAAACCGTCGTATTTTATTTCGCACTGTTTTATTCCCAAATCGAGAAAAATTGTTTTCCATTTTAATGAGGTATATAATTCATCAAAAAAGACTTCACCTTTTTTGCCTTGCGATCCGACTAAGGACGCAGCATACGAAAAATCAAAATTTGATTTTGAAGGTGTAAAATCAGATTTAATATTTAAAAATAATAAACCATTATTTTCATCTGGAATTATTCCATTCTTATTGGAAACAAGCCAAAAAGGGAGCGTTGATTTACTTGATATAGCAGCTGAAGCCCCTACCTTATATCTTAGATCTTTCTTTTGTGCAAAAGATGAGAATGATACAAGTATTAATGCACAAAGAATCGTGCTAGATATAATTCTTTTAATATTCATGTATAATTTTTTTAGCAAAAGTTTTTGTTATCCTTTTTATGGATTCACCACCAATCTGGTTGTAGGGGATCAAGTTGGGTGATATAAATTCGTAATCAGAAATGTCGTCTTTTGCGTGTATATAGTTAAATGTTTTGGGATGGCAAATATAAGCTAAATCCAGTGTGAAAACAGATAATCCACCAAAAATATATTCGTTAGGAGAGGACATGAAATATTTGAATGAATTAATGTCAAGATTTAATTCTTCCTTTATTTCACGAATAAGTGCATTTTCAGCTGATTCCATAATATCAACGAAACCTCCAGGTAAATCTAACATACCTTTGTGAGGTTCTATAGCTCGTCTTGTAAAAAGAATTTCGCCTTTATCGTTCACTATTAGGGCAGCTACCGCTGCTGCGGAATTAATATATAAATGAAATTGACACTTGTTGCATAAAAAAGAATGATCTTCTTTAAACAAGAAATCACTACTTCCACATTTAGGGCAGTAGCGAATGGTGTTTTTAGGGAGTGTATTGTCCACGCTTGATAATTATTAATTAACCATTTTAATGAGTTATTGAGTTTTTACTTGATTATCAGAAAGTTTATATTATTGCGTTAATAATATAAAGTAATTAATAATGAGTCAGACTAACGATTAATTACTAGAAACTAACAGGCTATTGATTTATAATTAACCTTTATTCGATAAGCATTTTTAATATTTGTTGCAATTCTTCAGCATCAACTTCATTAAAAGAATTAAACTCACGAGAATCGACATCGAAGACTCCAATAATATTGCCTTCCTTATCTTTTAAAGGAAGAACGATTTCAGAATTTGTGGCTGAATCGCAGGCGATATGTCCGGGAAAATTATGCACATCAGAAACAACTATAGTTCGATTTTGATTTATAGCCGCCCAGCAAACACCTTTATCTTTTGTTAGTTTCTGGCAGGCCACAGGTCCTTGGTAGGAATGGATCAGGAGCTCTCCGTCTACAAGAAGATATATGCCAGTCCAGGAATAATATTTAATTTTATGATGAAGTATGGCTTCTACAGTTGCTAGCCTAGACATCATATTCTTAGTTGATTTGAATAAATCCTTTAGTTGAGTATTTAATCTTTGGTAGCGTGCTCTTTTGCTCTTATTTAATTTGTCCATTTGATTATTCTTGGTTGAATATGCGAATCTAGCTAATGAAACTATTATCACAAATGATTACTTACCTTGTTTCTAAACTTTGGAAAATAAAGAATTGAGTCTTGCCTGCTTTCACATTAAACTTGAATTCTTGCTTATGCTCACCATTGATACCACTTTTTAGATTTAATACAAGCTTATGGTTTCCTGGTTTTAGTTTAATTCTTGAGTAATAGATACTATGAGGAAGAGTTTGCCAGTTGCGTGTATCAGCTTTCTCTGTTAATGCATTAGCAATGCTAAGTAAAGTTCCTAGCGTTTGATCTTTACTGCGAGTATATTCTTCGAGAGCTTTCTTCGTTGCTAGTCGTAAAATTGAATTCGCTAATTCTCTTACCATACGATCTTTCAAGCATTTAAAAGCAATTGCATTAACATCTTCAGCTTTTTCTAGAACAAAAGTGTCTGTTCCATTTATTTCGATAAAAGCTTGATTGAACAATGGCGTACGTTCTCTGTATTTTGGAAATGCTATTCGAACAAAGTCCAGATTATTGAATGCGGCTTTTTCATTACTGCTAAAATTGTTTGTATTAAAAGGGAAGTTAATGCCTTCTTCATTATTCGCAAGAGTAAGCATTCCACCGCCACCTCTGTTCGCTGCAAAGTTGATACTCCACTCGTCTTTTACAGGTCCTAAGCCATTCATCCAAATAAAAATGATTTCTCCTTCGTCTTTGGAAGGGCTCTCAATGGTCATATTAAACTTCTTACTGTAGAAGATATATTCCTTTTCGAACCCAATACGTTTGGCTGTTCTTAAAATATCTTTTTTTAATTGTTCAGGACTAATGGTCCCGAAGTTTTCGGAATAATTAGTTTTATAGATGTTATATGCATTTCTATAAGCAATGAATGCATTATTGTAATCTTTAGATGCGTCATATATCATACCCATTAGATTGTGGGCAAAGGCATCATCGCTATATCTATTTTTGTGATTTCTAGGATATTTGTCGTTAAGGGCGTAAAGTTTTTCATTGACACGACGGCATTCAATCAGGGCTTCTTGGTTTTGACCTAGTTGAAGATAACCAATGGCTTTATAATAGTTTATAAGTACATTTTCAAAGTCTTCTGGCTTGTATGGTTTAACACTAGGGTTGGAAATGATTGCTAAAGCTTCTGAACCTATGTTTTTTCTTTGATCCTCAATAAATAAATCAGCTTCGTTAAAGTAGGTGTTTGCTAAGGCGTAATCTTTTTGCATCCAAGCTAAAGTGCCTTTGTTTACAAGGTAAAGAACTCTATTTCGGTTAGATTGCAGCTTCTTATTAGCATCCAAATGTTTATTTGCTGTTAGTATATCACCACTTTCAAAGCTTTTGTTGAAAGCTTCGTTTTGTTGGTAATAAGTTGCACAACTTGATAATAAAATTGAAGCAAAAAGAACGAGAGATAGTTGTAATCGCTTTTGTAGAAAGAATATCATACCAAGAGAAAGGTTGAGTGTTTGACTTAAGATTTTAGTCAAGAAATTAAAATCCTTGCAAGACGTTAAGCCTTGCAAGGTTTAGTAAGAGTAAATCCTCAATTTATCGGTTTACGTATTTCTTAATCTTTTTATCACCCATCCAAACTAGTTCGCTAGTTTCAATGTTAGTCAACTCAAGATTTAATTGGTAATAACGCACTTTCTCTTTTTTGTGGCTATCAATAATAGAATTGATATCACCTTGTAAAATAAAGTCAGCACCTAATTCTTGCCCCCACTTCTTAATTGTTGCTTTTGAAGCAAAATCCTGTTGATCAGCTCTTTCTTGGCGTAAATCTTCACGTTTAGAACCAGCTTGTACAAGACGAACACGACCATTATTTAATATTGACTTTTCAATATCTTTAATGTAAGTGTCAGATTCTATATGCTCAGAACTCTTGTTATATATTAGTCCAACAATAACAACAGGTTTTCTGTTGAACTCCTTTTGGAAATTGGCAATCCAATTTTGGCTCAAAACTTGTTGTGTTAAAGCCTGTGCTGCAAGTTGCGAATCTGTGTCGTTCCAACGACCGCTTAAATCAATTTGCTGATCTGGTGATACTCGTGTAATTTGACGTGAACAAGATGCACTAGCAATTAATACCAATGCAAGAACTAATAAACGCAATGAATAATTCATAATGTGTGTTTTAATTTACTCTGTTTAGATTGAAATTTAAATATACTCACATTCAATGAGTATTTAAACAAATTACTAAAAGTAATCTTTATGAATCATATCAATTTACGTACCAGACTTACTTAGTTTGGTTAACTAAATTTTCAAGTTTTGAATAGTGATTTGTACTAACTCCAATCATCGGTAATCTAAAGTTATTTTCAACCAGATTGTTAATATTTAGAATGGCTTTTATGCCAGCAGGATTACCCTCTGTAAACAAATTCTGAATGATATTAAAAAGCTTATAGTGTAATGCCTTTGCTTCATCAATTTTATATTGACGAGCGTAATTAACCATGTCACTAAACTCCTTAGGGAAGGCATTTGCCACTACAGAAATGACACCATCGGCACCTAAACATATCATTGGAAAAGTAAGGGCATCGTCACCAGAAATTACAGAAAAACCGACTGGTTTATTCTTGATGATATCCATGATTTGCTCCATATCCCCAGAGGCTTCTTTAACTGCAACAATATTTTCGAAGTCATTTGCCAATCTGAGAGTTGTTGCTGCAGAAATATTTACAGCAGATCTTCCAGGAACATTATATAGAATTACAGATGTTGGGCATGCTTCTGCTATCATTTTGTAATGCTGATAAAGTCCTTCTTGGCTAGGTTTGTTATAATAAGGAGCAACCGATAGAACACCAACAATTTCGTCGTAAGCATGAAAACTCTTAATTCCTTCAACAATTTCATTCGTGTTATTGCCACCAATACCTACAACTAAAGGTACTCTCTTGTTGTTGACTTTGATAATATGATCGATAACCACTTTTTTCTCGTCTTTATTAAGCGTTGCCGACTCACCTGTTGTTCCCATAACAACAAGGTAGTTTATTCCATTGTTTACTTGGAAATCGACTAGGTTTGTTAGCGAGTTAAAATCGATACTCCCGTCTGTATGGAAAGGTGTAACTATTGCGACTCCTGTTCCTGAAAATTGATGTGACATTATATTTTAGTTTTTCTTGATTTCTGATAAGTATGTGATACTGTCTTGAATAAGATTTTTAATTGAAGTGTTTTCTTTTAGTTCAATCATAAAGTCCAAATATTCAGTATTAATACCTCTTGCACCAACTTTAAATGCTGCAGGTGAAAGAGATGATATGTATTGAATAGCAAGCTCTTCAGATTGCGTTAAAACAAATAGAATATCAAATTTCTGTTTAAAGAATTCAGATATTTCATGTGTTTGAGGAATACCTTTCCAATTACTGTCTAATTCTGAAAAGTAAATAAAATCTAAGGTGTTTAATGGTTTTTTAGGAGTTTCAATTCCCTCGTGCCAACCAGCAGCACTTACTTTATAACCTTGTTTTTTTAAATCTGTATAGAATTTACTTACAATACTATTGTTCTCTTTTTGCTTTGTGTCGAATAATATGCCAATATGTTTAGCACTTTGCATGTTGTGAAATTCTACACGTTTCGCATGTTTTTTTAACTGCTTGTTTAGTAATTTCCGGGCAATCTTTTCAGCCGTATTTTTGATAATGCTCATTTCTAGTCAAATATACTTTATTAGAATTTCTAAAAAGTGTTAGATTTCAAACTCTCTAAAACTTATACTAAGCTGTAAATCAGGCACAAGATAGTGTTTTTTTTGAATTTAGCGAGGCCATGAAAAGTTATGTTTTATTGGCTTTCTTTAGTTCAATTGTAAATTTTTAAGGTGCTAAGCGATAAAAATTCCATTTTCCATTCTCCAATACAAACTCAATTCTATCATTTAGACGATTCTCTCTTCCTTGCCAAAATTCGAACTTTTCAGGAATAAGTCTATAGCCTCCCCAATAGCTAGGTCGTTTGAAATTATCGCCAAACTTATTTTTAAAATCATTAATAGCTTGCTCTAATTCTCTTCTATTTTTAAGAATTGAAGACTGTGGAGATGCAGCAGCTGCCCGACGACTTCCAACAGGACGAACCATGAAATACTCATCAGACTGTTCAGGTGATAGACGCTCTATTCTACCTTCAATTCGAATTTGCTTTTCCAAGTCAGGCCAAAAGAAGACCATGGCACCAAAGGGATTCTGTTTCAAATCTTCGCCTTTTTTACTTTTATAGTTGGTGAAAAAACAATAACCATCGTTAGAATAATCCTTAAGTAGAAGAATTCTAGCAGTAGGTTTTCCTTCAGAATTAACCGTTGCTAAAGTTAAAGCATTGGCATCGGTTAAATTAGCATCTAAAGCCATTTTAAACCAAATATCAAACTGAACGAAGGGACTAGTATCCACATCTTGCTCGTTCAATTGCTTTAAAGTGTATTCGTGTCTTCTTTTCTGAATATCGTCTTGCATTATATATTTTTTCTATGGCTCCATTAGTATATTAGGCTTTATACTTAAACCATTGTAATTGATGTAATATTGCCCTCCTTTTACAGGAAAAGCCATTTCTTCTTCTTCCTTAGTATCTGCGTTAGCTACGCCTACATGTGCAAATAAGATTTTAGCTTTGTGTTTATCGGCGTGTTTTATAATCTCTTCAGCAGCCATTGGACTTAATGATCCTAAATCAGGATAAGTACTAGTTTTTATAACAATGAAATACATTTCTTCGTCTTTGCGAGCAAGAATTTGAGGGTTCTGTTCAAATTTGATGTTTACAGATAGAATTTCGTATTCATCTTTGATATGTTTATACACCCACTTTATGCCTAGTTCATGCAATTCTTCTCCACTAAGTCTATTTACTTTTTGACTCATAACTTGTTTTTGATTTAAGACTGCGAATATCTCTTTTATTGATCTTAATAGCAAATTACTTTTGGCTATAAATCTTCTATAATATCATTCAAAAACTGATTAAGAGGATGCAAAACTTCAAAAGACTCTTGTATTGCAAGAGGGAATTTGTCTGAAATCACAATATCATCAGAAATAAATTTACTTACTGCATAGTGTTTATAATTTAGGAGCTGAATGTGTTCAAAATCTTTTGGATAACCACGTGGAGCAGTTTTAAGTTTATCTCCATATAATTCAGGAAAGTGATCAGCAAATTCTGGCTTCTCAATTATAGCTTTAAATTCGTCAGGATGTTGAAAAATCTCTTCTCGAATAGCCTTAAGGATTTTAGATTCGGGCATATAACAGCCACCCCCTAAGAAACATTGCTCGGGCTCAATATGAATGTAATAACCACCATATTTAGATTTGCGCCCATCACGGGCTATAAAAGCTCCAAAGTTAGTTTTATAAGGACGTTTGTCATTTGAAAAACGAACATCACGAAAAATCCTGAAAATGCAGTCCTTAGCATTATTCCCAGCTACTGAAGAATCAATTTGTTTGATCTGTTCTATGCTTAGTTCTACAAAAAGTTCAAAATCCTTTTTTGCTTGATTATATTGAGTTTTATTGGCGTGAAACCAATCTCTATTATTATTTTCTCTAAGATCAAGTAAGTATTGATAGATAGAATTACTTAGCATAGTCTTTAATTTCTTTAGTCGATTAAAATTGAGCTTTAAAATACAATTATTGCTGATGATAATCAAAGTTTGGTCTGTAATACTTATGCCTAAGATCCATTTATAGATTATTATTTGATATTGGATTTAGGAAACCCATTTCCTTTGTTAATTTTGCAAGACTTTAACTATTTTAAATCAGCAACAGCTGAAATGAAACGGCTTATAATTTGACGATTAAAAAGATAAGAAATGAATATAGGTATAATTGGAGCTATGGAGATTGAAGTCACTCGACTTCGTGATGAGTTAAAAAACAAAGAAGAAATAACTAAGGCTGGATTTACCTTTTATAAAGGACAAATTCATGGGATCAATATCGTATTGTTACAATCGGGTATTGGAAAAGTTAATGCAGGTATTGGAGCGGCAGTTCTAATTGATAATTTTGCTCCTGATTTTGTAATTAATACGGGTTGTGCAGGTGGGTTTATTTCTGATTTAAAAGTAGGGGATATCGTTATTTCTAAAGAGGCTATTCATCACGATTTTGACTGTACTGTTTTCGGTTATAAACATGGTCAAGTGCCAGGTATGCCACCTTGTTTTATTGCAGATTCAAAATTGATAGAATTAGCAGATAAGTCTATTCATAAATTAACAAATTTGACGACTAAGTGTGGTACAATTGTTACAGGAGATCAGTTTATGAATAATCCTGAAGCTACTAAGCGAATTAAAGATCTGATTCCTGAGGCCGATGCTGTTGAGATGGAAGGTGCTGCTATTGCGCAAACTTGTTATCGTTTTGAAGTTCCATTTGTTGTTATCCGTTCTATTTCGGATATTGCAGGACAGGAAAATGCTATTCAGTATGAGGAATTTGTTGAAACTGCTGCGGTAAATTCTGGTAATATGGTAATGGAAATGATAAAAGAGTTAGGGCAAGCTTAATTATTATTCCATAAATTGAGAATATAACTGTCAACTACGGTGTTATTGTAGATGCTTAAATTTATACGATATGAAAAAGATAGATAGTTTTGAAGTTGATCATAATAGATTAAAGAGAGGTATATATGTTTCTCGCAAAGATACAGTGGGGAGCGAGATTCTAACTAGTTTTGATATTAGAACGAAGCTTCCAAATATTGAGCCTGCAATGGAAATTGAGGCGATGCATACTATGGAGCATTTGTGTGCTACTTTCCTAAGGAATCATGAAAATTGGGCAAAGAAAACAGTTTATTTCGGACCAATGGGATGTCGCACAGGTTTCTATATGATTTTTCATGGTGACCTTATTTCAAAGGATGTGGTTAATGTCATCCAAGAAATGTTTCAGTTTATGTCCGATTTTGATGATGCGATTCCTGGTGCTGATAAGATCGAATGTGGTAACTACAAGAGCCATGATCTTGAAGGAGCAAGAGTAGAAGCTAAGAAATTTCATCAAGAAGTTTTAAGTAAGCTTAAAGACGAAAATCTTAATTACCCTCAATAAAATAAAACAGGCTACCATTCTAGGTAGCCTTTTTAGTCGTGTGCCGTGATTACCATATCATCATTTACAACTCCCTGTCCATTAAAACATTGATCAAATCCATGAAATGTCTTCATTATTCGTGATTCTGGATCCGTAAAATTATATTGATCTTTTGCATAAGGCTTATCAGATGAGGCTTTCGGTATTCTTCCTTGTTGTTTTTCTAACTTCTGAACATACTCATA
>JADGEF010000053.1:0-6835 GCA_016744515.1 Marinifilaceae bacterium
GATTGTTCTGATGATGATGAAAGTTTCGCTACTGTTTTAGTAGCCAAATTCGATACTGGTATTGATTTATCGGAAACTAATTACCCTCTTACTGTAACTTATCGAATTACAGGAGAAACGGGGGATAGAACTGCAAATGTTCAGTTTGTAGACAAACTATTGCATATTGATGGAATAGTTGAAGATATAAATATTGAAACTGTAAACGAGATAACTATAAAGTCTGCTCTAAATAAATATGGAGGAAAGCTTAATGTAGTTACTGGACAAGATATACATACAAGAACTATATTTAAACTGCCTGTTATTACAGGAACTATAACGGTAAATTAGAAATAAATTTAAAAGAAATAAATGTTTAGAACCTTACTACATAAAACATTGCTTACTGCAATAGCTATCCTCCTAGGAGGATGGGCTGTTGTGGCGCAGAATAATGTAGTTAAGGGAACAGCATTAAGCTTTAAAGCTGATGAAAATACAGCAATAGATTTTCGTTGGGAAATTTATAGTGTTGAAGCTGGTACAACGGTGAATTTAGTTTCTAATACAAATATATCTGAGGAATACACCTTTAATATTGCAGGTAATTTTGAGGTGAAAGCTTACCCAGTAGATAAAGTGAGTCGTTGTTTAGGTGAGCCATTGGTTCTTAAAATTGCAGTACTAGGTGATCCTCCAACTATCGTTTTTGATGATTTATCTGATACTTACGCTTGTTCTGCTAGTAATGGTGCTAACCCTAGAGCTGAAATTAGTTGTACAGTTCATTATACAGGACCACTGCCTTGGACATTTAAGTACTCTATTGATAGGGAGCCTGCAGAAATGCCTGAAGGGGCAAATGAGATTTGGGCTTCATCATTCGATTTTGTTGTTACAATTCCAAATATAAGTGGAGGAAGATCATCTTCAGAGATTATGATTGTGGAAGCAATGAGTATATCGGGTTTGAAAGTTGTAGAAGATACAGATGAGCATTCTAAGCAGATTGATATCTTACCTCTACCTGATACTAAATTTTTAGCTTTTGAGCCAACAGTAATGGCTGGTACTTTACAATCGTACTCTGCAAATATTTTGAGACATGATGCGAATTCCTATGAAATATTTGCTCCAGATGGAATAACAGTCTTGAATGAAAATACGACATTATTAGCTGACGAACTTCATTCAGAATTAACATTTGATATTCAGTGGGGAACAGATCTTGGACTTAAGCAGGTTAAATTAATTGAGAGAAGTGCCTTTAATTGTTATGGTGATACAATTTATGCAGATATTAACGTAGTCGAGTTTATTGATTTTACTATTGAGTTAGGGGACAACATAAATGCTTGTATAAACGATGAAGTTGATCTTGATCCAAATCCAACTGCAGCTTTAACTCAAGAGTATAGTTACTTATGGAGTAATGGAGATGATACTCCAACTATAACAGTTACAGAATCAGGGACATATTCTGTAGTTGTAACTGATGAATCAGATAATGTTAAGCGAGATGAAATATTAGTTACGTTTAATGCGTTACCTATTGTAGATTTAGGTGCTGATCGTAATATACCAGAAGGGGAAAGTATTACTCTTGATGCTGGTGTTGCTGCTGGTTCATCTTATGAATGGAATGAAGGAGCTACAAGTCAAACTATCGATGTTTCTGAAGAAGGTGAATACTGGGTTCAAATTACTGATAACAATGGATGTATAAATAGAGATACAATTACATTAACAACAGGTTCTGTTTTAACGGTTGATTTAGGTGATGATATTGAGATTTGTGAAGGTGATAGAGCCTATCTAAAACCAAGCTTAAATGTTGATTCTGATGATGTAACCTACAATTGGATACCAGGAGGCGAAACAGAATTTGAAATTTTTACAACTAAGGCAGGTAAGCATTGTGTTGAAGTTACAGACAAGAATGATAATGAAAACAAAGAAACAGCTTGTGTTGATGTTATTATCAAGCCATCACCTATTGTTGATTTAGGAGATGATGTAAAACTTGAAGTTGGTGAGACTGTTGAATTAGATGCTGGAAATGATGGTGTTTCTTATGTGTGGTCAATAAATGAAATTGTTTCAGAAGATAAAATTTCATCTACATTGGCAGTAAGTTCAACGGGAAAATATTCAGTTGAGGTAATGGATAATGATGACTGTGTAGGACGTGATACTGTAAATGTTTATTCAAAAGGAAGAAGATATCTTCCATCTGGATTCTCACCTAATGGTGACGGTAGAAACGATCAACTTAAAGTATTCCGATATGATAATGTTAAGGCAATGACATTTATTGTATACAATAGAGGTGGGCAGAGAATGTTTCAACTTAAAGGGAAAGGCGATCTGTTTAAAGAAATTGGTTGGGATGGAACTTATAAAGGCGAATTGCAAAGGATGGATACTTATATGTATTTCTTGAAAGTTACTTTGGATGACAATAAGGTCGAAGAGCAAAGAGGAGAAGTTACTTTGCTTAGATAAATTACGACGATTTGCTTGATCCTATAATTGATTAAAATATACTTTTGATAGAACTTGTTTTTTATGTTATGAATAGAGAAAAAAGTGTAGCTCTGGTTGAAAAATTAGTTGTAATTTAACACACTATGTTTTTGGGTAATAAGTTTTATTACCCTTTTGTTTTGATAAATTTGTTATCTCTCACTTCTGTTTTATAGAAGGTTGGATATCATGTTTTTAAGCTATTCTATAGTTCGAGTATGAATAAATATAAAATATTACTTATTGTATTTATTACCTTTTTAGGATTGAAGAGTGTCTCTGCCCAGCAGGTCTACTCATCTCAGTTTTACGCTATGCCTATATACTTAAATCCTGCATTAACAGGGAATTCAGATTATAATATAAGAACAGGAGTTAATTATAGGAACCAATGGAACTCTGTTACCACTCCTTTTGTTTCACAATCTGCTTATATCGATGGAAAATTATCTTTTCCATATTTAGGTGCTTCGTGGTTAGGGATTGGTGGTGTAATCTTTAATGATAAAGCTGGTACGGGTGGTTTAAAAACAAACCAAATAATGTTGACTACATCGTTAAATAAAAGTTTAAATAAAGGAAATACCTTATTTTTTCACGGAGGTTTGGGGCTTGAATTAGTCAATAAATCGGTCGATTATAATAAACTTGTTTTTGATGATCAATGGGATGGAGCTATTTTTAGCAAACCAACGGAAGAGTTACCTGAAACTCAATCCTTATTTTATCTTGATATCACTTTAGGTGGTGCTCTTACTTATTTTAGAGGAAAAACACGTTACTTTTTAGGAGTTGCTGTTTCTCATTTGAATCAACCCAATGAATCTTTTTATGAGATTACAAATAATCTAAAAAGGAGTTATAACTTTCATGGAGGTTTAGAGACTAAGATCGGTCCAAGAATGTATATTAAGCCTGAGTTTCTGTACAAGAGTGAGTATCTAAGTACAGAATTTGTATTCGGAGCAAACGTTGCAATGGCTGCAGGGAAAAAAGGAATTGTGTTACATTACGGTTTATGGTATCGTAATAAGGAGGATATTATACCTACAGTTGGATTTCAGAAGAAAAGATTTAAGTTTATTCTCTCTTATGATGTTGATGTGTCTGCCTTACAGCTTACTTCGGCAAGTAAGGGTGGTTTAGAGATATCTTTAACCTATAACTATAATTACTCTAATCCTAGAAGTGTGAAGAGATTAGAACGTAAGAGAAAGGCTAAGAAGATAGGAGATAAAGCAATCTCATGTCCTAAGTTTACGAATGAAGATTGAAGAAGTGAAAGTGCCTAAAGTGAATAAGTAAAAACCTGTTAGAGTGCAACGTAGTTGTTCCTGACAGAGTTTTTATAAGTGCCTAGAGTACTTAAAGTATTTATGAGTGCCTAAAGTAAAAAAGTGAAAGAGTAAATAAGTAAAAAGGTGAAAAGTAGCTCTACAGTTTCACCATCCGTCATGCTCTGACTATAGGCAAGTTGTAAATGTTAGGGTATGAATGAATGTCAAAAAGTCAGAAAAAACAATCTAACTTTACATTCTATCTTTTTTAATGTATTCTTTCTTCTTTTTTTCGATCACTTTACCTCCAACAACAATTACAATTTCACCTTTTACAGTTTTTGCACTAAAATGAGCAACTAGTTCAGAGAGTGTTCCTCTTGCATTTTCTTCATATAGTTTTGTAATCTCGCGCGATACAGAGGCTTTACGATCTTCACCCATTACCTCAGAAAATTGAGTTAAAGTTTTTACTAATCGGTGAGGTGATTCATAAAAGATCATAGTCCTTTGCTCTTCAGCTAGCTCGGTTAGTTTGCTCTGACGTCCTTTCTTTTGTGGTAAAAAACCTTCAAAGCAAAATCGTTCGTTTGGAAGACCAGAATTAACTAATGCAGGAACAAAAGCAGTAGCACCTGGAAGACATTCAACTTCAATATTATTCTCTATACAGTGTTTTACAAGAAAAAAACCAGGATCTGAAATTGCTGGCGTCCCAGCATCGGAAATTAATGCAATAGTTTGACCAGCTATTATTCTATCAACTATTTGTTGAGAAGCTTTATGCTCGTTAAACTTATGATGAGAAATTAAAGGCTTATTAATTTCATATCGTTTTAATAAAAAGCCTGATGTACGTGTATCTTCTGCAAGAATAACATCTACAGACTTTAGTATATTAATGGCTCGAATAGTTATGTCTTCGAGATTTCCAATAGGAGTTGGGACTAAATAAAGTTTCGACATGAAAAATGTATTGCGATTTCTAATTATCTGCCAAAGATAAGTAGATTGTAATGATTACTGGTGAAAAAAAATATTCGTAGTTACTTTATTCGAATTTTCTTTTGATTAGATCAAAGAATTGAATCACGGTACTATCTTCATTATCCCACTTTTGGGATTTGTTAAAATGCGAGATGATTTCATTATAATCATGTCTAGAATTGATGTAGTTGATTGAAGATTTATATTCTTCGGAGTTATTATCAAAAAGTTCACGAATAAATAAGAATTGGTCATTTATACCTATGGCAGATTGAATATCTGTTAGTTTAGAATTTTTAATTTTCTCTTGTAGGTTATTACTTCTTGCTCCTTGAAGCTTATCATTAAGAGTTGAAACTGTTGGTTCAACTTTATCAATAGTTTCCTCTTTTGCTTGACATTCTATTTCAGCATGAACAGTATTTTCAGTTACTGTCTCAATTATATCCGAAACCACTTCTTGTTCTTTTTGATTCGTAGTGATAGAATGGTTTTCAGAATCAGCTAGATTTAATGTTACATCAGGAACTATCTCATTCTTGTTTAAGCTTGATTTTAGAATTTCGACGTCTTTATTTAAACTGTTTAGTCGAGATTCTAGTAAAGGAAACCCGTCGTGTAAATCATTTTCTTCATTTTGAAAATGCACGATTAGGTTTTTTATTTCTTCGATATTATTTTTTATCAGTTTAATGATTAGTTTATTGTTCATCGTTTCTTAAATTATTTCAACACGATTTTTAATCACAAAAAGTAATATCATCTTGAATGATTAGAAAAAAACTTGCTTGTATTATTAATACGGACTCTTTCGAAATAAGTTGTTCAATAATAGTTCTTTACCGTAAAGATATCTGTGAAGGCCTCTAAACAGGTAAGTTTTGTATTTATGACGATTCGTATCCTTAAAAGCTTTGTTTAAAAAAATACTTGATTTTCAGGAGACTACAACTTCTCGATAATATCTTGCAAATTACTAAATAAATTTAGAGCTTTTCTTATTTTTGTGTGACGAAGTAAAATGACTAAAGAAAAATATATATGTTTCTTGAAAACGATATTAGTAGTGCGGGCAGTCGAGGTTGGATCGAAGTAGTGGCGGGTTCAATGTTTTCTGGAAAAACTGAAGAGTTGATCCGACGTTTGAATCGTGCAAAAATTGCTAAGCAGAAAGTAGAGATTTTTAAACCTAAAGTTGACACACGTTACTCTGATGATGAAGTTGTGTCACATAACTCTAATGCAATTCGATCAACACCAGTTGAAACAGCAGCAAATATTTTACTATTGTCTAGCGATGTTGATGTTGTTGGAATTGATGAAGCTCAATTTTTTGATGAAGGTCTTGCAGATGTTTGTAATGAACTAGCAAACCAGGGTATTCGAATAATTGTTGCTGGCTTAGATATGGATTTCCAAGGTAAGCCTTTTGGTCCTATTCCAGGACTAATGGCTACAGCCGAATATGTTACCAAGGTTCATGCAGTTTGTATGCAGTGTGGTAATTTAGCTCAATATTCACATAGACTTTCCGATACGGATAAACTCGTTCTTCTTGGTGAAAAAGATGCTTACGAGCCTTTGTGTAGAGTTTGTTACAATAAGGTCCAAAATAATTAATTACTATCTTACTTTAAGTTTATTATTAAAGATTTAATTTTGAATTCATCTCAAACATATCGATTGAATCATATTACTCACATTGTTGGTGGAACTTTAATTGGTAAAGGTGATTTCGAAATTGATAGATTATCAATTGATAGTCGTACTCTAGTATTAGCATCGAAGACATTGTTTTTTGCTTTGGTTGGTGAAAGGCATGATGGTCATAATTATATCCAAGATCTCTACAAAAAAGGAATTCGTGCCTTTGTTATAAGTGAGATAGTTGATTATAGTCTTTTTGAAGACTGTAATTTTATTCTTGTGTCAGATTCACTTACTGCTTTACAAAAACTTTGTGCACATCATCGAAAAAACTACAACTATCCTGTTATAGCAATAACGGGAAGCAATGGGAAAACCATCGTCAAAGAATGGTTGTATCAAGTTTTAAATCCTTT
>JADGEF010000053.1:6935-24786 GCA_016744515.1 Marinifilaceae bacterium
ACATCATCGAAAAAACTACAACTATCCTGTTATAGCAATAACGGGAAGCAATGGGAAAACCATCGTCAAAGAATGGTTGTATCAAGTTTTAAATCCTTTCTTCCGTATTGTTAGAAGTCCGAAATCATATAATTCACAAGTTGGCGTGCCTATTTCGGTGTGGCAGATGAGCCAAGAGGATAAGTTAGGCATTTTTGAAGCTGGTATCTCTATGCCTGATGAAATGAATAGCCTGCAAAGTATTATTCAACCAACAATAGGCGTATTTACGCATTTAGGCTCCGCACATCGTGAGAACTTTAAAAGTTCGAGGTCTTTACTTTTAGAAAAGTTAAAGCTTTTTAAATCGTGCGATTGCATTGTTTACTGTAGTGACGATACTTTGGTTGATCAGGAAATTGTCTACCAATACGAAGAGGAGAAAGAGCTATTAAGTTGGTCTAAAACTCAAAGAGCAAGCTTGCAAATTCTATCTGAAATTGGAGATGGAAAGAATACCGAAATAAAAGCTCTTTATAAAGAAAAAAAGAAAGAAATACACCTTCCTTTTTGCGATGTAGCATCAATTGAAAATGCAATACATTGCTGGTTATGTTTGCTTCATTTAGGTTTATCTGATAAACAAATTTTTGAAGGAATGAAGGACCTTCAGGCTGTTGCTATGCGATTGGAGCTGAAAGAAGGACAGAACAATTGTTTGTTGATTAACGATTTTTATAATTCTGATTTTGGTTCCCTTTCAATTGCCCTTGATCTTGTAAATCAACATGCTAAGGGCAGAAAGAAGATTATTATTCTGTCGGATATTTTTCAGTCAGGTTTCAAAATTCAAGATCTTTATACTCAGGTTTCGGAATTACTAGCTTTAAAAAAGATAGATAAGCTGATTGGTATAGGTAATGATATTTCTTCATTGTCGAAAAGTTTCCAATGTGAATCAATTTTTTATCCAACAACTGAAGCTTTTCTAAAAACAATAGATTCTAACGTTTTTAATAACGAAATTATATTAATTCGAGGTGCGCGTGATTTTCGTTTTGAAAGAATATCAAGTGCTCTTCAATATAAAGCACACCGTACCATATTAGAGGTTAATATGACTGCTATGGTGCACAACTTGAATTATTTTAGATCGCTTTTGAAACCTCAGACCAAATTAATGGTTATGGTTAAAGCTTTCTCTTACGGTAGTGGTTCAAGTGAGATAGCGAATTTACTTCAATATCATCGAGTGGATTATTTGGCGGTTGCAATTGCCGACGAAGGAGTGGAGTTAAGAACCGATGGGATTAGTACGCCAATTGTAGTAATGAATCCAGAGCTCCATAGTTTCGAAACGATGATTGAATATCATTTGGAACCAGAGATATATAATTTAAGTGTTTTAAAGAGCTTTGAAACTGTTCTGAAAAAGTCAGGATTGAAGAATTATCCAATTCATATAAAGTTGGATACGGGGATGTATCGCATGGGATTCTGTGATTCGGAACTTAATGAATTGATTGAATATTTGAGAGATAACTCTCATTTTTATATTCGTTCTGTTTTTTCACACTTAGCAGGTTCTGATGAAGAAATTCATGATGCTTACACAAAATCTCAGATTGAGAAGTTTGAGGATTGGAGTAATCAAATTCGTTCAGCCTTTACTTATAATATTGATAGGCATATTTTAAATACGGCAGGTATTGAACGTTTTTCTAAAGCACAGTTCGAGATGGTTCGTCTGGGTATTGGCTTATATGGTGTGAGTGCTACAAAGCAAGATCAGTTGATGAATGTTAGTACTCTGAAAACAACCATATCACAAATTAAATGGGTTGAATCAGGACAAACTGTTGGCTATAATCGTAAAGGCAAATTGAATAAGAAAAGTCGTATCGGAATAATTCCTATTGGATATGCCGATGGATTTGATCGAAGGTTGAGCAATGGAATAGGTGAGGTGTTGGTTAACGGAAATATTGCTTCTGTAGTTGGAAATATTTGTATGGATATGTGTATGATTGATTTGACAAATATTAAAGCAGAAGAGGGAGATGCTGTTATCATCTTTGGAGATGATTATTCTTTGACTAAAATAGCTGAAAAATTAGATACCATTCCTTATGAAGTTCTAACAACTGTTTCGCGCCGTGTAAAACGCATCTATTTTCAAGAATAAAGAATTTATTAAGCTTTAAGATATAAGCATAAAAAAACCGATGATCTAATCATCGGTTTTTAAAATATCTGTAGAGATACGGTTATTCAGGATGAATAGCCTCTACTGGACAAGCATCAACGCAAGTACCACAGTCAGTACAAAGATCTGCATCGATAACATATCGCTCATCTCCCATAGAGATAGCTTCAACTGGACATTCTCCTTCGCAAGAACCGCAAGAAATACAATCGTCGTTAATTACGTAAGCCATTTTATTTATTTTTTTAGTGTTAATACTAATGCAAATGTAATATCATATTTTAAACTCAAAAAGAAAATTGAATAGAATTCCCCTATTTTAAAAGAGATTAAATAGTAGGCTAAATTCTTGTTGTTTTAACTGTCAGTAAATAAAGACTTTTGAGTCTTATTAAGATTGTATTTTATTAATAAGAATGGATTTATTGATTTAAGAAATTGATAGCTAAATATGCCATTGTACCCATCGATGTTTCTAAACTCGTATCTTCTGCTTGAAAGTTAGAGGTGTGTAAACCTCCTGATCCTTCTTTTTTTACACCAAATCGATAAAAGCACGATGGGTATTTTTGAGAATAAAAACCAAAATCCTCAGTAGTCATTCGTATATCCATATCTTCAATTTTTTCATTATCTAAATATGAAATTGCAGCAGATTTAGCAGAGCGAGTGTAATTAATATCATTGACTAAGAATGGATAACCGTGTTTAATATCAACATCACACTCAGCCCCCATACCTTTAGCTGTATTCTGTGCAATGTCTGTAATAAGTTGTTTAGCTTTTGCACGCCAATCTTCATTCATCGTTCTAAATGTACCAGCAATCTTAACTTCTCTGGGAATTATATTTGTAGCACCTTCGGCTATCATCTTTCCGAAAGTAAGAACTGTAGGTATTCGAATATCGGCATGTCGACTCACAATTTGCTGTAGAGCAACTACAATGTGCGAAGCAATCAAAACAGTATCATCGCATTTGTGAGGCATAGCTCCATGTCCACCTTTGCCTTTTACTGTTAGATAAATTTCATCACCCGAAGCCATATACATCCCTTCACGGAAACCAATATGACCCGATTCCATATCTGGCAAAACATGTTGAGCCATTATCAAGTCTGGTTCAGGAGTTAATGCTCCTTCTTCCATCATCATTTTAGCACCACCAGGCAGTAATTCCTCCCCAGGTTGGAATATAAGCAAAACAGTTCCTTCCCATTCACCTTTCAGTTTATTTAGAATTTTCGAAGTTCCTAGTAAACTAGCCATATGCATGTCATGTCCACATGCATGCATAACACCATCCTTATTCGAGCAGATTGGATGAGAATCATTTTCCTTAATAGGTAAGGCATCCATATCGGCACGAAGAGCTATAACTTTTTTATTGGGGTTTTTACCTTCAATCTTTCCAACGATACCTGTTTTTACAAACCCGCTCTGGTATGATATTCCATATGACTCAAGTTGCTTTTGAACAAATCTAGATGTCTCAAACTCCTCAAATGATAGTTCGGGGTGCTGATGCAGATAGGTTCTAATTGTTTTTACTTCCTCAAAATACTCGTGGCTAAGTTCTTTTATTTTATTTATGATTTGATCCATAAATTTTATTCTAATCTGGTTAATATAGTTAGGCGTTTATTTTCCTGAAATCATTTTGATTGCAACGAACAGCATGAAGAATCCAAATATTTTTTTTAGAGTTTTAGCAGGCAGATTAACTGATACCATTGATCCAATATAACCTCCGATAACAAATGCAAGACACAATATTAAAGCAACTTTAATATCAACATGTCCTTCCTTATAATAATTGTAGGCCGCAAGTATTCCAATTGGGGGTAGCATAAAAGCTAGGCTTGTTCCTTGAGCTTGGTGCTGGCTGTATCCAAACAAAAACATAAGGGCAGGTACAATAACTATTCCTCCTCCAACACCTAGACTACCACCTACTAAGCCTGCACTAAGGCCAATTACGATGAGTAGTAAAATATCTGAAACTTGCATGTTTGTCGTTTATATGTATAGAAAGTAAAATTAGGAATTTCAGCTTAAGAATCAATATTTTATTAAATTGGGAGCAAATTGAATTGATTGTGTTTATATATGATAAGCAATTGTGTGTGAATTATGCATGCTTATTGGAATGTATAGGATGTATTTAATAATCATTAACAAGTATTTAACGGTATAATATAGTAGCTTTATCAGATTTTAATTATTTTTGTGTGAAGGATTTTACCTAAATAAATCTGAACTAATTTTTTATAACCATAATTCTGACTGTTCATTTACGAGTATGTTGGAATGTTTTTAATACTATAAATTTATGAGATTTTTTTATTTTCTATTGATTGGATTAATATTCACAAGCTTTGGAGTTAGCGCTCAAAAAACAAAGCCAGTGATGGAGTTTAACTCAAAAATCCACGATTTCGGAACATTAAAAGAGGAGAAAGGGAAACAAGTTTATTCTTTCGAATTTGTAAATAATGGGACAAGTCCAATTATTATAAAGAATGTCCGTTCATCTTGTGGATGTACTTCTCCAGCATGGAGTAAGGCTCCTGTTGCTCCTGGTAAAAAGGGATTTATTAAAGCAACTTTTGATCCTAAAAACCGTCCAGGACCATTCAATAAGTCAATTACAATTACTGCAAATACGAACCCTACCATCTCTATACTTCGAATTAAAGGAGCAGTTACGGCTAGAGTTAAAACGGTTCAAGATTCTTTCCCTCGTTTGATGGCTGGATTACGAATGACAAACAATCATTTGCCATTAACAAAAGTAAGAAATAATGAAATTAAAGAAGCAGTTCTTGAAGTATACAATGATACTGATAGCGTAATGACAGTTGGTTTTAGAAGAATTCCTGCTCATTTGAATATTAAACTTGTACCAGAAACAATTGCTCCTAGATCTAGAGCCAAGATAGTAGCTGTGTATGATGCATCTAAAAAGCACGATTGGGGTTTTGTAACGGACTATTTGGATTTATTAATTAATGGGAAATTTGCACCACGAAACCGTTTAACTATTAGTGCAAATATTACTGAAGATTTTGCTAAGCTTTCTGAAGAAGATTTGAAGAATGCTCCTAAGCTAGAATTCAAAGAAAAAGTTTTCAATTTTGGAGAGTTAACTCAAGGTGAAAAAGCTGAGCATGTTTTCATTATGAAGAATACTGGGAAGTCTGATCTTTTGATTCGTAAGACAAAAGCTTCTTGTGGCTGTACGGCTATTTCTCCACAATCTAAAATTGTTAGAGCTGGAGAATCAACAGAATTGAAAGTCGTTTTTAATTCTAGAGGGAAACGTGGTCGTCAAAATAAACGTATAACAGTTATAACCAATGCACCTAAAACCTCAAGTATTGATTTACGTGTAATGGGTAATGTAGTTATGCCAAAAGTAAACTAGGCATAGAGTATAATCGCAATATTTTAAGTATTGCAGAGTGGAAAATATTGAAAGGTTGATCGGATTTATTTTCGACAACCTTTTTTTTATAGGTATGAACTGATTGTTTCTGTTTATTTGTATATTCATAAGCATGATTTTTTTAATTTCGCATTAAGAAATAAAATGATATAGCATTTTCTAATTGCTATATCACCGACTTCAATAACTATTCTCATAAATGGTTATTGACTAAAAGATATAAGCATGGTAGATAAAAAAGATAATAATCATCATATAGAGAATGATTCTTCATTTAAAGCACTAAAGGTAAATTCAGGTATTAGTCGACCACCATCAATAAACCCGAATATTGCGGCACGCTTAAAAAACAGAAAGCGTAAAAAGTATTCTGTAGATGATTATGTAAAAGGAATTCTTGATGGTGATATGACCATATTGAGTCAGGCAATTACGTTGGTAGAGAGTGCTAAGTTTGAACATCAAAAAGTTGCCCAAGAGATTATAGAGTGCTGTCTACCTCATTCAGGTAAATCAACTCGAATTGGAATTACTGGTGTTCCAGGTGCAGGGAAAAGTACCTTTATCGAAGCGTTTGGGAAACATGTAACTGGCATGGGACATAAACTGGCTGTTCTGGCCATTGACCCAAGTAGTGAAAGAACTAAAGGAAGTATTTTAGGAGATAAAACTCGAATGGAGGAGTTAGCTGTAGACCCACATGCTTACATTCGTCCTTCGCCTTCGGCTGGATCTTTAGGTGGTGTTGCTCGAAAAACTCGAGAGAGTTTAATTCTTTGCGAGGCTGCTGGTTTCGATACTATTTTAATTGAAACAGTTGGTGTTGGTCAGTCTGAAACTGCGGTTCATTCAATGGTTGATTTTTTCTTGTTGATTCAGATTGCAGGAGCAGGAGATGAGCTTCAAGGTATCAAACGTGGAATTATGGAGATGGCTGATGCTATAGCTATAAATAAATGTGATGGTAGTAATATTACTAAAGCAAAATTGGCTCGAGTACAATTTGAGAATGCCTTACATTTATTTCCTTTATCACCATCAAAATGGTCGCCAAAGGTTATGAGTTGTTCATCTATCGAAGGAACTGGTATTGATGAAATTTGGGATGCAATTATGGATTATTGTAAGCATACAAAGGATAATAATTATTTTGAAGTTCGTAGAAGCGAGCAAGCCAAATATTGGATGTATGAGACCGTTAATGAGCAATTACGCGATAATTTTTACCATAACAACAAGATTAAGGGTATGATTCCTGATTTTGAAAATAAGGTGTTGAGCGATGAAATGAGTTCATTTATTGCAGCTTATAAACTCTTAAATACCTATTATGATGAAGTTAAAAAGGGAGATGAGTAATAGAGTAAGTGCTTAAAACTTTTTAAACTAAAGCTTTATGGCGTATAATACATACTTATCGAATTAAATCTCTCATCTTAGATTTTATAATTAGCTTTAGTCGAATATTAATCAAAAATATCAAAACATGTTTATTATGAAAAAATTACTTTTCGCAGTAGTTGCAATTTCAGTTCTTTTTGCTGCTTGCGATACTCAAAAAAAATACGAGCTTTCAGGTAAGATTGAAGGTCAATCAGAAGGGAAAATCTATTTGAACATTGAGAAGGATAGAGAACTTGTTAAAATTGATTCTGCTGATTTAGTAAACGGTGTTTTTAAGTTAGAAGGTAGCGTTGTTGTTGCTGATTTATATTATTTACAGATTGATGACAAAAGAGGTGCAATTCCTGTATTTCTTGAAAATGCTCCTATTTCTGTAGAGGCTAATATGGAGAACTTAAGAGAAGCTAAAGTTACAGGTTCTGTTTCTCAGGATCTTAATAATAGTTTTGTTGCTAAAATGGTTGGGTTTAAAGCTAAGCAAGAGCCTATTGTTACTGCTTATAAAAAAGCAATGTCTGAAAAGGATGAAGCTGGAGCAGAAAAAGCTGTAAAAGAATATGAGACTTTAGAGGCTGAGAAGGTAGAGATTGTGAAATCTTTCGTAAAAGAAAATTCAAACTCAGTTGTAGCTTCTTTTATTGCTCAGAGAAATTTATTAAATAAAATTGAGGTTTCTGAAATGGAAGTATTGTATAATGCCTTTGGAGAAGATGTTAAAGCATCAAGAAGCGCTCTTGCAATCAAGTCTAAGCTCGATATTTTAAAGAATATTGCCGTTGGTCAACCAGCTCCTGATTTTACTTTAAATACACCTGAAGGAACTCCAATGAGTCTTTCTAGTCTTAAAGGTAAGGTTGTAGTAATTGATTTTTGGGCATCATGGTGTGGGCCTTGTCGTAGAGAAAATCCACATATGGTTGAAATCTACAATGAACTAAGCTCTAAAGGTGTTGAGTTCTTAGGTGTTTCTCTAGATGAGAACAAAGATAAATGGCTGAAAGCTATTGAAGATGATGGGTTAATTTGGAAGCATGTTTCTGACCTAAAGGGTTGGGATTCGGTAGCTGGCAAACTATATGGTATAAATGGTATTCCTGCTACTGTTCTTATCGATCAGAATGGAAATATTGTAGCTCATAAAGTATTTGGCGAGGAGTTAAAAGCTGAGATTGAGAAGTTACTTAAGTAATTAAAAATATACTGGGGTAACCTCATTAGAATAACCTGATCGGTAGAAATACCTTTCAGGTTTTTTGTTGCTAATAAGCTTGGTCGTAAAAGAGTTGGTCACAGTTATTGGTACTGAAAAAGGGAATTCATATAAATGAATTCCCTCTTTTTAGTGTGCCGTGCATGGTAATTAACTAGGTGGTGTAAGTCCACTATGGGGGTTTGTAGCTACCAACCATTAGCTGAAAGCAAGGGTGTCCATCGCGAGTTGGAATCTGAAGGAAGCTTCAAGCAAAATTCCGAACCGAGGAACACGAACATCATCAGGCAAGTCTGAACAGGATGAGTTTGCTAAACAAAACGAAGTCCTATAGCTATACGGAAGTTCAGAGTGTAAATGATGCGGTTACATGGAATGAAAGTTAATATACCTTACCACGGGAGATCTCACAGACGTATATTTAGTTAGTTAAGTATATGGAGTAAAGCTAGCTGTGAGAAGTCAGCAGATGTCATAGTACTCTTTTGAATACGAGCCATACGAATTGTAAAAGAATTATGGAAGTCTCACAAAAGAGGAAGGACTGAACCTTGGCTAGCAAAAGTAAATGAATGTTACTGGATTTAAGATTATCGCTGCCAATATCGCAAGATACCTACCATCAGAAGGATAGAACGGAATTCGAAAGATACGATGGAGGGCGTACTATAATCTGGATAACTGAAAACAACATTGCAACCAGTTAATATTTAGCTGTTGGCTGAGGAACCGCCGTATACGAGAACCGTACGTACGGTGGTGTGGAAGGACGAAACGGGAATTAATCCCGTTTCTCCTATCCGATTATTATCTCTAGAGATTAACCTAGTTTACTTATTCTATCTAGTTTAACCTTATCTAGTATCTTAATTTTCCTTCCATCAATTGCAATCACCCCTTCGCTAGCAAATGTCGATAGTGTTCTAATTGCATTTGAAGTGGTCATATTCGATAAGTTAGCAATATCTTCTCTCGATAGATATACCATTATAGTCTTTTCATCTTCTTCGAAACCGTAAGTATCACGAAGAAATAATAGAGACTCAGCCAAACGTCCTCTAATATGCTTTTGAGTTAAAGTAACAGTTCTGTTGTTTGAAAAACCGAGTTCGGTTGCAAAAGCACGAATGATACTTAAAGAAAGCTCAGGATTGGTTTTGATAAGTTTTAAAATCATATCATAACTCGCTGTGCATGTTATACAATCTTCAATGGCAACAGCAGATGCGATATTGTTTTCCTCTGCAAAAAGAGCTCTGTATCCAATAAACCCGACAGGTTTAGCCATACGTACAATTTGTTCACGTCCGCCAACACCTTCTTTGAATATCTTAACTTTACCTTCTTTTAAAGAGATGAGACCAAGTGGCTTATCGCCTTCTTTGTAAATGTATTCACCCTTCTTAAAAAAGCTACAACTCATGTTGTTTTGCAAGCTTTCTTTTTCTTCTGGAGTAAGAACATTGAACACTGAACTAGGGTTGTTTATTACCTCTAAACAGATTTGCTCTCGAATCTTTTTATCACTCTCAATCATGATAGGATCTGGTGTATGAATTTAGAAATCGGATATGTTATAAAACATTTTCAAATGTAGGAAAATCAAATTTAATGGCAAAGCAAATAAAGAAATTTGTCTCTATTTGTGTTTTGCTATATAAGTTTCAGTGATTCAGACTGTTTTGTCTTTAATTTAGTGTTTCGCGACCAATGGAATTTTTCTTCCATAGCCAAAAGCCTTCGAAGAAATGCGTAAAACGGGTGCTGTCTGAAATCTTTTATACTCGTTCATGTTTACCAATCTAATGATCTTGTCAACCACCTCTTTAACAAAACCTTGTTCAATAATTTCACTTGCTGGCATATTTTTTTCAATATAGAGATATAAAATTTCATCTAGAATATCATAGTCAGGAAGAGAATCTGAATCTTTCTGATCAGGTCTTAATTCTGCTGATGGAGGTTTGATAATACTATTCAAAGGAATAACTTCTTCATCCTTATTCATGAAATAAGCTAGTTTGAATACATCGGTTTTATAAACATCACCAAGAACGGCAATTCCACCATTCATATCACCGTATAGGGTTCCGTACCCAACTGCTGATTCACTTTTGTTCGAAGTGTTTAGCACGATGTGACCAAATTTATTTGATAAGCCCATTATCAAAGTACCTCTAACGCGAGCTTGAATATTTTCTTCGGTAACATTAAAAGGTAAGTCACCAAAAATAGGCGCTAAGCTGCTCTCAAATGACTTAAATATATCTTGAATAGGTACAATCTCGTATTGAATATCTAGATTGTTAGCTAAATCTATGGCGTCTTTTACCGAATGATCAGAAGAGAATTCAGAAGGCATAAGCAGTACTCGAACATTTTCTTTTCCAAGAGCTCTTTCTGCTAATACAACGGTAACAGCAGAATCAATACCACCTGATAGACCTAATGTTGCTTGCTTAAAGCCCATCTTTCCAAAATAGTCTTTAAGGCCAAGAACAAGAGCATCGTGAATTTTCTCGATATAATTGACCTCTTTCTCTTCAGTCTTCTGATTTTCGATTTCATCTAAATCGATGATACAGAAATCTTCTTTAAAATAGTTTAAACGGCATGCAACATCACCTTTAGAGTTGATAGCCATTGAATCTCCATCGAAAATTAACTCTGTATTAGCACCAATCTGATTAACGTAGATAAGTGGCAATTGATATTTTTTAGAAACTGATTGAAGAATTTCAGTTCTGATGTTTTTCTGATTATGAGAGAAAGGGGAAGCCGCAATGTTCACAACAAAATCAGGCTTTAGCTGACTTAATTTTTCCATAGGAGATGTCGTGTACAGCTCTTTTTTAGCAAAGTTGTTATCGACAGCCTGTTTCTCCCATAGGTCTTCGCAAATGGTAATGGCTATTTTTTTGTCTTTATATTCAACCAAATTATATTCGGTATTGGGTTCGAAATAGCGATATTCGTCGAATATATCGTAGGTTGGAAGAAGCGTTTTATTGTGAACACTTTGAATTTTTCCATCGCTTAGGAAAAAAGCAGAATTGTAAAGTTTTTTACCTTTGGGGTGCGGATTAATTGAAGGTCCTCCTAATACTGCCGCAATGTTTACACAATGTCTAGCAACTTGGTCAATCGCATTTAATGTTTTTTCAATGAAATCTTTTCTCTCCAATAAATCCTTTGGAGGATAACCACAAATAGCTAACTCTGAAAAAACAACTAGATCAGCATGTTCACTTTTTGCTTTGTTAATAGCTTCGATGATTTTGTCGGAATTGACTTCGAAGTTTCCTATATGGTAGTTAAGTTGTGCTAAAACAATCTTCATTTCGGTATAATTTACGACAAATAAGTTTTTAAGATCTTTTGTAAGGTGATTGGCAAAGTTAATGATAAATCATTAATCTTTTAAAGTACATGGGGCTAATGCGTAAACAAAAAATGTCATATAAATATGAATTTTTAACTTTGCAGCCTTATGTATTTTGGTAATTTTGATGATGACTTAAAATCCATCAATATAAATTGATGTTAGATTAATTTAAAGATTGTAATGAGAAGAATTCTATTTAGTTTACTCATCGTTTTTGCCTTTGTTGCCTGTCAGTCGAATAAACTAAAGGTTGATGTGTCGGATATTGAACTTGATATTAAGGTTCTGCGATTTGAAAAAGATTTATTTGCTCTTAATCAAGGTGCTTCTTTGGAAGGTTTGAAGAAAAAGTACCCTCAGATTTTGAAGCTTTATTCTGAGAAAGTGATTCGTTTGGGGAATGTAGACGATCTAAATTACCGTCAATATTTAAATAAGTTTCTGACTGATTCAACCATGAATGTTGTTGTCGACCGTATTGATTCAGTGTTTCCAAATCTTAATCAGCAAGAAGAAGAGCTAAGAGAAGGATTTAAGCACTTGAAGTATTATTATCCGAAGGCCAAAATCCCTAGAATATTTTCACAATTATCAGGCTTTAATCAGTCTATAGTTGTTGATGAGGGTATTATTGGAGTGAGCTTAGATAAGTATTTGGGCGAAGATTGTGATTTCTACGCACTGTTGAGGCGACCTATTTATTTGCGAGAGAATATGATTCCTAATAGAATTGCTCAGGATATTCTTTTAGCCTATGGCTTAACAGAGTTTCCTTTTAAGCCTAAGGTTCATAACCTGATGGAGCAAATAATTTATCAAGGTAAGATTTTGTACTTCTTACAGGCACTTTTACCCGAAAAGGCTGAGTTTGATATCATGAAATACAAGGAAAAGGATTATCAATGGTGTGTAGATAATGAGAGTCAAGCGTGGGCATATATAATAGAGCAAAAGCATTTGTTTAGTACGCAGAGTAATATGACGCGTAATTATATAAATGAGGCGCCATTTACTACAGGTATGCCACAAGAATCGCCAGGACGAATAGGAACTTGGATAGGTTTACAGATTGTGAAATCGTATATGAAAAAACATAGCGATGTCAGTTTACCTACTTTGATGACAAATAATGATTATGCAACCATATTGAGAGAATCGGCATACCAACCTTGATTCAAAATGTAGATTCTTAGATGCTAGATATGAGAGATTAGATTTTTTATAGAATATTAAGCCACAAATTTCACAGATTTCCTCAAATTAAAGTGAACAACACCTTTTACTTTGAAAATTTATTTTCTAAAGTGATTTGTGATAATTTGAGAAATTTGTGGACAATAATTGAAATCTATACGTTATATATTTGTTGTATTACTTAAAATTAAGAAAAGCTATTTCTTGAAATGATAGATGAAGAAAAGAAGCGAATCCGCCGTGAGATTCGTGCTTTAAAAAATGAAGTATCTCTTGAAGAGAAAACGACTCGTTCGAAAGCCATATTGGAGAAAGTTGAACAATTACCAGAGTTTGCCTCTGCAAAAACCGTGATGCTCTATTGGGCTATGGCCGATGAGGTACAAACTTCGGACTTTGTAATTAAGTGGGCAGCTAGTAAACGTGTGATTTTACCTTGCGTAAATGGGACTGATTTAGATTTAAGAGTATTCAGAGGTGTAGAAGATTTAGTTGCAGGCGAGAATTTTGGTATTCCAGAACCCTCGGGCGAACTGTTTACAGCTTACGATGAGATTGATTTGATTCTTGTGCCTGGTGTTGCTTTCGATGTGGAGAATAACCGCATGGGAAGAGGGAAGGCCTATTACGACAAGTTGCTTTCAAGCCTTAAAGCCTATAAGTTGGGTGTGTGTTTCGATTTCCAACTTTTGCAATCAGTCCCTACCGACGAGCACGACATTAAAATGGATCAGATTGTTTCGGAGTAATTTGTTTATAGTTATCGGATAAATATTAGCAATCTCGAAAATTTATCCGATAAGTGGTTGAGTTTTTTTCGGGCTGAAAGCCCATATTAATTCAGTCCGATGGCAAAGCCTCGGGAAATGTTGTCGATTATGTCGTACGCCCTGAAAGGGCAGCTTAGTATTAATCTTGCCATAAATATTCTTTCTCGTAGTGCATCTTTTTAAGCTGCCCTTTCAGGGCGCAAATTGTATTCTGTCTCTTTATTACCCAAGGCGTTGCCATCGGGCTAAAGTAAGTTGCCACTTCGTGGCGAAAAAGATAGCGACTAATTTATCCAATTGGTATAAGTAAGAAACCCAATAGCTTAAACTATCGGGTTTCTCTTTGTGTGTCGTGCCGACCGCTCATAGTTCTATTTATGACTACCAGTTATTAATTCATTAGAGTATAATTCTTTATAAACATTTTCCAATTCGTTCCAAATGGTATTTTAATATAGTTCCCTTCTGGGGATATCAATATTTTAGTTGGGTATCCAGAAACTTCAAATAAATCATTAGTTTGCTTGTCTATCTCGCTTACTGGGAATGTATATTTATTTTCAGTCATAAAGTCAGATAAGTTTTGTGAACTAAACGAAAAAGTATAAATCTTTAATTTCGAATTTTGAACCTGCTCATTGGCAGAATAGAAAGATTGTAATTCAGGCAGTTCTTTACGACATGGACTGCACCAAGTACCCCATACATCAATATAAATCCAATTGCCAGTTTTTTGAGTCAGGTCTAATTCTTCGTTTTCAAATTTCACTTTAATCTTAGGTACGGCTTTCCCCTTATTGTGTATGTAATTTTCCCAATACACCTTAAAAGATTCATTGCTTTTAGAATTAACATAGTAATCTTGAAGTGATTTAATGTTATTATTAGAAGGATTGGTAAAAGTTATTTCACAAAGTAAATTTAATGCCTCAATTTCTCGGTTGTTACTAGCTAAGTATTTTTGATATTTAGATTTGTAACCAATTTGTCTTGGATTTCCAGTCAGGAGAGCTGCATCATAAAAATAGGCACTTTTATTTAATCTGTCATTTAGGTCTGGACTATAATCTGAAGATTTCTTTAAATGTTCCTCCTTGTTAATTACATTTGAATATAAATAATCATAACTATATGCTAATAAATATCTATGCCAAGCTCTTTTTTCTCCTTCCTTTCTATCTGCCACAACTTCTTTAATATAAGGATATGTTTCTAAGCTGCTTATGATCCTATTTATTAACTCTACTCGATGGATATTATCTATTGCATTTTTTTTATCCAATTCTTTTAAAATCAAAAGACAATATCTTTTTGTTTTTGATACATAGTTGGAACTGTCTTTTATAAAGGTTTTTAACTCTTTTCTTATTGATATTAAATCTTTTTTATCCTTTGCAACTATCGCTTTACTCCAAAGATATATTGGTGAAATAATTTTATTAATTTCTTGATTCTCTTTATTAAGTAATTGTTCAAGATATTTTAATCCGTAATGTTGTGAATCATTTTCTAATTGTTGTGCAAGTGTATTATGAATTCTATCTATAAACATAGGAGGGTAAAGTCGATATAATTCTAATGATGACTCAATAGCTTTCTCTGTATCTCCATTACGCCATAATTCATACAACGAATTTGTTAAAGGAAAAGCGTCTTTGGGTATTTGAGCTAAAATATTACCAAAAAGGAATAAATTAATAATAAAGATCAAGGTTAATTTTTTCATAGTTCTGTATTTTTATTTTAAATTGGTGGAAAAGATAAGTTGTATGAGTAGTGGCAGATTGTGTGGTACTTTACTGTTAAACCATAATTAAGTTTGAACGGGCTACAAACTACATTATCTGCCACTCTGTGGCGAAATATTCTCCGCTAGGTTAATGGCCTACTCGACTAGAAAGGGCTATTCATCAGTCAAGAATTAAAGTGCTGGAACATGATACCCCCCTTTATTATTACCTGTTCCACATTTGTTCAATGTCATTGTAGAAATAGAATTATAATTTACACCACAATGTTTACAAAAATATATTTCTTTTTCACTTCCTTCATATAAAACATGTTTTTGTCCTTTTTGCTGTCCATGTGTACATTTATTTAAAGTTAAAGTCGAGATACTTCCATACTCTTGTCCACAGTACATACAATTAATTTTTTTTTCTTTATCTCTTAAAGTTTGTTCTTGTTGTTTTTGCTCTTTCTTTACTGTTTCAATTGTTTTTTTATTCTCTTGTTCTTTTTTCCATTTTTCTTTTTTAGCCTTTTCTTTTTCTCGTTGCTGTTTTGCTTTTTCGTCAGCTTTCTTAATACTTGCCTGCATTTTCTTTCCTAACATACCTTTTTTAGCCATCCAAGACACCAATGAACCATACAATAAAAAATATAGCATAAGAATCTTCACTTGATTTTCTTTATCAGTCAGACCATATTCGTATACAATTGGAAGTGAAAAGCCTAGTAAGAATATAAGAAAATATACATTTTTATTTCCAGTTCCTGTTTTTCCATACAACAATAAAATCCGTCTAATTGCTAAGATTATTAATAATCCACCACCAATTAAATTTGTTTTGAATTCATTTTCAGTAAGTAAAATGATGAAAAATATTGCTGTCAACAACAATATTGAAATCCATATCCAGTCAAAAATTTTTTTAACCATATTTATTGTTTTTTAATTTCATTAACTATGCCTGCAATAACGTTATCCATTTTATTACTCCGATAAAGGTAATTTGGATGATAAGTTCTAAATGATAAAGGAAGTGTTTCATTTTTAACAAAACAAAGTTCTCTTTTATCGAAACTGCCAATTTCTGGAATAGAAAATTCTCCTATTACATATTTTAATAATTTGTCATAATTTGGTCCTGAAAAGAAAACAATATAATGAGGTTTTAAAATCGCAATTTCATCACGAACAATTTTGAAGTATTTGTTTGTTAAAGGGTTTATTTTACTTGGGAAACCAATTTTTCCTCGTCCAATTTTAAGAACATTATTCCAGACAAATCCAACAGTTGGATTATTCAGCTCTTTTTTTATTTCTTGTTCAAGTTTTTTTATTCCATTCCAAAAAGGAGATTTGTGTTTTTTGTAATTTTCATTCAAGAAAAAGTCGGAATAAAATTTAGTTAGTTTTTTAACATTTCCGTGATACAGAAAATCACCATGTTTTTCATGCCAAATATTGGTCTCCTGTCCAAAAAACATTATCCTAATATCTGCATCCAAGTAGTTTAAGTCTGTCTGTATCAATAATGGGTTTGTTGCTCTTGCTTTCCCTTTCAATATTTCTCCATTCAATTTATCAATTTCAGGAGTTAATTCCTTGATTTTATTTTCATACAATTCTATGAGTTGTTCATTTTCTTGCATTGTTTTCTTTTTAATAAATACTAACGTAAAAGTGTTTTATCCTTTAGTTTGTCGAAGTTAACAAAAAATAGAATGAAGGTTTATTACCATTCTCTTTTTCGCATGCATATAAAAAATAAATAAAGCGCATCTCACATCTTTACAATATGAGCATTGGACTCTCTTTATAATTTATACGCTTATTATTTGCAGCGATTTATCCCAATAGATAATTCGCCGGAATTTACTTTTTGTTTCGTTTTGGTGGCTTTAAAGACGGTGTGTTTCCAAGCGTGTCCTTATTGTCGCGTGCGCATCTATCTGGTTTTCCTGTTGATTTAGCAATTCTTTTCGGCCCTGGTTTAAGTGGCATAATTTTCGTTTTTTAAGTTAACACTTTATATGTACTTTAAACTAATTCGCTGTCTGGCTCGTTTGTTTTACGACGATGTTTAACCAATTCGTTATTCTTATCGATTAGCTCGGCAATGGTTTTGGCAGTCGCTTCATAAACGGCAAGATTTACCTTTGCCATGTTACTTATATAGTCACCAAGTTGGAGTTAATCTCAATCGTGTCTTTTCTATTCTAGTTTTATCAAATATGCTGTGTAAGCTTACAAAGCCCATTTTTATTTCGAAAAGCATCGTGTGCAAGCTTGCAAAGCCTGTTACTATTTTGGAAAGTATGTTGTGTAAGCTTACACAGGCTATTTATATTTTTAGAAGTATCGTGTGCAAGCTTGCACAAGCTATTTTTATTTTGAAAAGTATGCCATGTTAGCTTACACGGCATACTTTCCTTTTGTTTGCTTGCATCTGCGAGAGTGACGAAGAGAATTGTTGATGTGCACTTCGGAGGACATAGAGTCATTTAATTTTCTAGCCATGTTTTTTTTT
>JADGEF010000054.1 GCA_016744515.1 Marinifilaceae bacterium
ATATGCAAATTCTATCTTGGCATAAACGCTTCGTTTTATCTATTCTTCTTATTGCATCTACCGTCATAATTAACCCATTATTGGCACAAAATGAATGTATGTTGTACGGAAGTGTAACTACAATTGAAGGAAGAACCTATGAAGGACCTATTAAATGGGGTAACGAAGAAGTATTTTTGTCCGATATTTTCAACTCTGAAAAAACATCAAATCCATATCTTAAATATCTTAACAAATCGAATTTTAAAACGAACTATAAATCTTCTACACGATCAAACAATCGAGATTGGGTTAATGTCTCTGTTAATACCAAAAGAAATAATTCGAACTATTTAATTAGAAAATTCCAATGTCGATTTGGAGATATAAAATCAATTACCATTACTGGGAGAACAAGTGTGAGTTTAGAACTTAAATCTGAAAAATACATCAACCTAAATGGTGGTTCAAACGACGTAAACACCAGCATCTCAGTCCTAGACAATGAACTTGGTCTACTTCAATTGAGTTGGAACAAAATTGATATTATCAAATTTTTCCGCCCAACACAAAAGATCTCAGATTCTTTTGGTCAAGGTATTTATGGTAAACTCACAACTACTCAGGGTGTATTTACAGGCTTTGTTCAGTGGGATCATGATGAACGTTTATTAAATGATAAATTGGACGGTAAATCTTCTGATGGCGATCTTAAAATCCCATTCAGAAAGATTAAAACAATTACGAAACTAGACGACAGCTGTCTTGTTAAATTAAGCTCAGGCAGAGAATTAAAGCTTTACGGAACCAATGATGTTAATTCTAGCAATAAGGGTATTATCATGAATCTTCCCAATATAGGCCGAGCAGATTTCGATTGGATACATTTCATTTCTTTTGAAAATCTTGATGAAGTAGCACCAGAATCGCTATGCGAAACGTCTTTCCCTGATAGTGAAAGGCTTTATGGGAAAATAATAACAAAATCTGGCAAAGAATTCGAAGGCGTCATTGTTTATGATTTAGATGAAGCAATGGACTCGGAATTACTTAATGGTTATAACGATGACATCAAATTTTCTATTCCATTCAGAAATATTGAAAGTATAAAACCTATGGCAAATGATTATGCTGCAGTTGTACTTAAAAGTGGTGAGAAATTATTCTTAGGCGATCAGACTGACGTGTCGTATAAAAATGCTGGTATCCTCATTTTCACTTCTTCAGAGGACTTCAGTATTTTTAAATGGAATGATATCGAAAAAATCATATTTATGGATTAATAAAATCGCTCATAAATCAAGCTAAAATAAGCAGAACACGCAACCACATGAAACTTGAGAACATCGAGTATCATGTGGTTTTTTATTTTACATTGACTCGAAGATACGCTCTAAAACCATAGTAAACTTAATACTCTCAAATTGAATACCTAAACTGAAACAAAGTAGAAATTGTAAACAAAACGTGATGATTTTAAACATGATCCAACATCTCCTCTCATACTAAGAGCCTTAATTACTCGCATATGTTAATAACAAAAACAATATAAATAGACCTCAACTTTTTCCATTAGTCACGATTTTGATGCTTTTTACAATTAATTAGCCTATTTTTACATGATATACAACTATTCCTCTTTTTATTATTTAAAGATGGGAATCTACTCTTGATTTTATATAATTAAATAATACGCATATTTATTGATTTTCGCTATGAATACGAAAGCAATCAGCTTAATTTATATTATTATCCTACTGTCTTTTTCTGGGAATGTAAGTGCTAAAGATTTTTATTGGATAGGTGGTTCTGGTAATTGGAATGAGATTCAACATTGGAGCGATCAGCCTGGCGGACAGGTTAATCCTGATGCTGCAGTACCAAATTTCAGCGATAACGTCTTTTTCGATGAAAATTCCTTTCCAGCTACTGGAGCTGAGGTAATCATCAACGATGTTGCCAAGTGTGCCAATATGGACTGGTCTACGGTGACGAACTTTCCAAAATTTAAAGCCGATAATGACCCTGCTCACTACCTAACTGTTTATGGTAGCATGAAGCTTGGATCTGACATGCTCCTTGATTTATTAAAACCATTATATTTTAATGCATCAACACTTGGTAACGAATTAGATTTTGCTGGACACACATACAACGAAGACATTCATTTCTCAAAAAATGGTGGATGGATAGTTAAAACTCCATTACATGTTCAAAATCATATCATCTATTTCGAACAAGGAAATCTTAGCTTTGAAGCTGATATCACGTGTGCTCAAATCATATCAGACAATCCTATTTCGAGAACATGGACTCTCAACAACTCAATTATCACATTAACAGGATCAGGTGCTTCTGTATTAAAAATAAATACTGATAATCTTAATTTAAATGCTGGGACTTCTACTATCATTTCAAATGGAATTGGAGCTAACATTCAGGTATCAGGTAGTTCCGCAATAAGTTTTAACGATATTGAATTTCAACAAAATGCTGCAAGTATTACCAATGCAACTTTACAAGTTAATTTCAATGATGTAGAATTCAAAGCAGGTGGTAGTTTGCAAGGTGCCAATTCATTTCAAAATTTGACTTTTACAAAAGGTAATGATTATCAAATCTATTCTGGACCAAATCAAACTGTTCTTGGCCAATGGACTGCAGAAGGTAGCTGTAGCGAACATATCAACATTTCAGGTTCTGGTGGAAGTGGAGGTCTCAATGCAAATACAACCTTATTAGAGCATCTTAAAGTCACGAACATCCTTGCATCTGGAGCTGCTGCTTTTGATGCGATAAATTCTTTCGATCTTGGTGGAAACTCAGGTTGGAATTTCACAGCACCAACACCTGACGATTACAGCTGGATAGGTGTAATAGACAATAAATGGAGTACACCTGGAAACTGGGATAAAAACTGTGTCCCATCACGTATTGATAATGCCTTTATTACTGGAGCATTCAATGTTGAAATAGATGTCGATGCAGAATGTAAAAAACTAGTTCTTTCAGGTGTTATTACTTTATCAGGAACATCTAAACTTAGTATTTTTGGTTCTTTATTTGCAGGAAGCACAACATGGAATTTATTGGGTACAACTCACTTCGAAGGAAATGGTACGATATCTATTGACAATCCTTTTTTAGCTGATGTCTATTTTTCTGGTAATGGTCCTTGGCAGTTAGCAACCGAATTAAAAATACCTGATAACAATCTATATCTTGAATCTGGGACAATCGTTTCGAACAGTAATAATATAGAACTGAGTAGATTTGTTTCTGTTGGTGACAATACTCGTAGTTTAAACCTTGGGACTTCAACAGTAAGGTTGAATGGAAATTCCCTTAAAACATGGGATGTAGAAGGAAGTCAATTTACGATTACCAATAGTGCTTACACAATTAATTTAATCAAACCAAATGCAGGCTTCCATAACGATCATAATACTTCAATAAGCTATCATACTGTTCATTTTACTGACGATAGAGAAAAAGCAAACCTTACGAATGATGGAGCAACAGTAAATTTTGTGGAACTTAATTTCTCTGCAGGTGCTAATATTTCTGGAGATCATAACTTCGAAACCTTTATTTTATCAGCAGGTAAAACGTACCTTTTTAAAGCTGGTAGCGAACAAAAAATAACAAATGCGAATGGTTTTATTGCAAAAGGAAGCTGTTCTGAGTTTATATACCTAGAAGGAGATGGTGGGATTTCTACGATCAACTCTGATGTTAACTCTACCGAGATCCTATACGTTCAGATCACTGATTTAGAAGTTGTAGGAGGTGTTTCTTTCTCTGGAGGATTAGATGCTCAAAGCTCATTTGGTATTCAAAACTACGATGGTTGGAATATTGTAGAAAAGACCTCTTCTGAAGATTTTAAATGGATTGGTGCTGCTGATGCAGATTGGTTCAATCCGAACAACTGGGATTTAGGTTGTGTACCTACCCGTGTAGACAATGTCTTTTTTGATGCAGGAAATATCGGACCAACTGGAAGTAAAACGATTGCAATTAACGGAACTCGCATACCCGAATGTAATAACATGACCTGGTCAAATGCCAGCACTTTATTCTTCAGTGGTGGAAGTGACCTTTGCATTTATGGTAATCTTGATTTCACTTCGCTCCCATCTGGTGCTTTCACACATACTGGTGACATATATTTCAAATCAGAAGACATTGTCAACGCAAAAAATGTAAAGCTTGATCAAGTTATTCTATCAAAAGATGTGATTTTTGAAGGCAAAATTCAAGAAGATGGTACATGGTTAGCTGGTACGTGGAATTTAGATAGTGATTTTAAAGCGATTAGAAATATCGAATTAGTCCGAGGTAAGCTTATTACTAATAACTATAGCATCACTTGTAATAAACTCAACTCAAACTATAGTGATGTTAGAACTCTACAACTTGACGCTTCTATAATAAATCTTAATGAAATAGTCCTTACTCCTGAGAATCTAAGTCTTGTGGCAGGAACATCAGAAATTATTATAGGTGAAAACGGAAGGCTCGAAGTTACAACTGGTGCTGATGCTCTTGCTTTTCACAATATCACCTTTAATCAACCCTCTGGGACAGCTTTATTTTCAATTCGAGGCAAGGCAGTTTCCTTCAATCAAATCGATGTAAAATCGAATGCCAACTTTCTTTATGAAGCTTTCGATACTGAAACACTTATCTTAAATCAAGGTAAAACCTATAAGTTTACCAAGGGAGAAATCTATAATATCGGTGATATTACTGCAAATGGATCTTGTGAAGGAACCATTGATATTTCAAGTTTATCGGCAGGAGAAAATACAACTTTCAACAGTAAGAATAGCTCCCTTATTAGTGTTTCTCGAGTTAATTTAAGTGATGTTTTTGCAACACCAACTGCAACATTCACTGCTAATAATTCCATTGACTTAGGAAATAATGATGGATGGATCTTTGCAACGACACCTACATCTAGAGATCTATTTTGGGTAGGAGGACCGGGTAACTGGGATGATCCAAATCACTGGGCAATAACAACTGGAGGTGCCCCTGGAGCATGTGTACCAACCTCATTAGATAACGTTCATTTTGACATTAATTCATTTACTGGAAATGATCAAGTTGTATCTACAGGTAGTGGAGACATTCGATGTAGAACAATGGATTGGACAGGATCTAAAGATAGACGCCCTACTCTTCAAATGGGTGCTATTGAAATTTCTTCGGTATATATCTACGGTTCATTAATTCTTAATGAGAACCTAACAATAGATTTACCAAATGTAGATTTCTATTTCCGTTCTACTGAGACAGGACAAACACTTGCTCTTTACAATTTTGAGTTTCCTAATGATGTTCGTTTCGATGGTATAAATGGAGAATGGACACTGACAGATAAATTGAGTGTTGATGGAAATTTAATTATAGATAACGGTCATTTCGTATCAGGCGGTAATGATATCATATGTAATTACTTTGAATCTAAAGATTTCACTTCTACTGGAAAAACAAGAACAATTGACATCAAAAACTCTAAACTTACAGTTCTAGGTTATGAGGGTAGCTCCTCAGTAAAAATTGATGCTACTGATATCAACGCCAGACAAACCTTAACACTTTTAGCTGATGGTAGTGAAATAATCATAGAAAGTGAAAAGGCTTTTGTTATTAATGGAGTACCATCAAATAATGCTAACTTCAATATTATCAGATTTAAAAATGGAGCTAGCTTAAACTCTAACCTTATTCTAACAAGAGTTAACGAACTATGGTTTGAAGAAGGTGGTGAACTATTGGGGAATCTAGACATTGGAAAACTTACACTTAATAAAGGTACAAAACCTAACACATTAAAATTTGAGTCTAACCTTACATTCCCGATAGAAGAGTTTACTGCACTTGGCTCTTGTAATTTCCCAATACATATTAGAGGTAGCAAAAACAATAAACAAGCTGATCTTGAAATTAAAACAAGCATTAATGCAAATTTCATTGAACTAACCGACATCAATGGGGTTGGTTCCGCAGTTACATACAATGCAAGCAATTCACTAATACATACTAATGTTACTAATTGGACAGTAAACTCAATTACCGGAGTTGATTTATATTGGGTTGGTAATGGTTTAAACGACGATTGGTCTAACTACCTAAACTGGAGTAAAACATCTGGAGGTGTATCAGAAGGTTGTATCCCAACAGAACTTGATAATGTCTTTTTCGATTCTAATTCATTCTTAGGTAGTAAAACGGCTCTTGTTAATTCTGATGCTAAGTGTCATAATATGACTTGGACCGACGATGTAGATCCATCTTCAAATTTTAAGGTACAAAACCAACTTGACATTCATGGCTTCCTTGATTTTAGTGAAAATATGACTTTAGAAATGTCTGGAGATCTAAAATTTAAGGGTGATGGACTATTACCAAATAAAAATATCGATTTTGCAGGAAAAGCATTGGATGGGAATATCTATTTCGATGGAAAAGATCAATCATGGATTCTTCAAAATAATTTGTCAACAACTGGAGATTTAACCCTTGATGAGGGTTCACTTAATACGATGGGAAACAATATGACCATATTTAGTTTTTCATCAATCAACATCACTCCTACTGCTAGCAGGAATCTAGATATTTCTGGATCAATAGTTACAGTAAATGCTGAAAAGTACAAATCTTGGAATATGATTCTTATTGGATCTCCAATGACTTTCACTGCTGTAAACTCAGAACTATACTTCCCTAAAAAAGGAGGCATCTATTGCGAAAGTGCTAATGACTTGGCATTTGGTGATGCTATTTTTGATGGCTATGGACAAATTGACATTAACGGTAACGGATTTGCAGCTGGTAAAGGTGAATTTAAGACTGTTATTTTCCGTCAAGAAGGTCACATATTAGGTGATCATACAATCTCAAATTTAGAATTTACTCTAGGATATGGTGAAAATTCAATTCAGGGAGGAAGAACTATTAACCTAACCAATGACTTAATAATGGAAGGTGTAAATTGTTCATGGGTCTACTTAAAATCTAGTATCCCAGGGACAAAAGCAAACATCAACTCCACAAAACAACAATTTATATACCATGCTTCTTTAGAGGATATTAAGATGACTGATGGGAAAACTCATCGAGTTATTGGAAACTATATCAATGTGGGGGGCAGTAGCCTTGGATGGCTTGAAACAACTGAAGATGATAATGATGAAGAAGCCCCATCATTTCATGAAACACTACCTACTCGTGAGGAATGGTGTAGTAACTCAGCAACTCTTGATCATGTTACATTTTTCCCAATTAATAATAAAACAACTTTCCAATGGGCTTTTAGTGAGCCTGCTCCTGCACCATTGTCTTTTACAAATTTAACAGATGAAACATCTGCGACCATTGTCGTTAATAAATCTGGTTTTTATAAGGTTGAATTAAACTATGGTGCAGGTTGTCTACTTTATTCTACTATCGAGGTTGTAATGAATACAACTTCTAATATCACCATTACATTCACAACAACCAATGTTCAATGTTATGGTGAGAATAATGGATTTATAAAAGCCGTAGCAGATCTTGGGAATGCGCCTTATACGTTCTTCTGGGAAGATGAGGCAGGTGCTACTGTCTCTGCATCCTCTCCAGTTGGCACTAATGAGAGTTTAGCAACACAGCTTGCTCCAGGTAAATATTTTGTAAAAGTAACAGATGACAACAGTTGTGAGCAAACAAGTTCTACTGATGTTTTCAATGCATACGAAATATTCATTAATGACATTACAAAAGAAGATTTAAAATGTTTTAATGTTAGTGATGGTGAAATTCACATTGACGCTTCAGGTGGAAGTGGAATTCTAACTTATTATTTAGATGGAGATCTTGAATTAGCCGATAATACAGGATTAGCTGCAGCTGAATACTTAGTTCATGTTCAAGATGGTAATGATTGTAAATCAGATGAAGAAAGTATTGAACTACTTTCTCCAGCAGAAATTACATTTGATTTTTCACCATCGCACATAAAATGTTCTGGAGATAAAAGTGGTTCAATTGATCCGCAAGTAAAAGGTGGCATTCCTCCGTATAATTATCAATGGACAGCAACAAACGGATTCACATCAACTTTAGGTGCAATTACGAATCTTGATGGAGGAATCTATACTATTGAGGTTACAGATGGGAATGACTGTGTTTATCCATCTACTATTGAAATTACAGAACCTGAAGCCATAGACATAAAGACACTTGTAGTAAGCAATGCCAATTGCTTTGGAGAATCAACTGGAGAATTATTTGTAGAAGCTGACAAAGGAACTGCTCCATACGAATACACGATTACACCAAATGATAAAACAAATACTACAGGACAGTTTCTAAAATTACCTGCAAATACGTATTCTTTAGAAATAAAAGATGGGAATGAATGTATCAAAAATCAGAATGTAACTATAGATGAACCAATAGAATTGGGTTTTGTTATATCGGATAACATATCTCCTTCTTGTAAAGAATTAAAAAATGGAATTATAAACATTGTTCCATATGGTGGAAATAGTAACTATACTTTCTCATGGTCAGGACCCAATGACTTCAGATCATACACTAAAAATAATATAGGTTTAGATTTTGGAGAGTATATACTTCTATTAAAGGATAACAAAGAATGTGCCCATGAAGGAATTGTTAATCTTCTAAAACAACCACCACTTCAATTAGGTCTTGTTGTTGAGGAAGAGGTTAGTGCACGTGGAGCCAATGATGGTATCTTTAGATTAGAGATTCTTGGTGGAACTATTCCATACACATATACCGTAACAGGACCTAATGGTTTTTCAAGATTTAGCCCTACTTTCTTTGATGACGATGAAGCAATTTTTAAAGATCTTATAGGTGGTCTATACACGGTTACAATTACTGATGGGAGCTCATGTGGAGCGATTACTAAAGACATCATGTTGCCTGAAGGTGATCTTTTAGTTACACAAATTATTAACCATGAGAATATTTCTTGTACGGGATATAATGACGGTGCTTTAAATGCAACAGCTATTGGTGGCAATGGTACTTATTCATATTCTTGGACAGGCCCTTCAGCTTATACTGCTAATACAAAATCTATCTCAGGTCTTATAGCAGGAACATATACCTTAACAACTCAATCAGATGGTCAAACAGCAACTGACCAATCTATAATTATAGAGCCAACCCCGTTAGTTGCAAGCTCAATTCCTAACAATGTTTCTTGTTTCAACGAACCTAATGGAAGTATTGAACTTGATATTACAGGAGGAACAAAACCATATACCATCCTTTGGGAAGGTGATAGAGGTCTTTTCTCTCATTCAGATAAAATTTATGATTTAGCCGAAGGGAGTTATAATTATAAAATCACGGATGAAGGTGGTTGTATTGTAACAGGTGCTGTTCCAATAAACGAACCCGATGCTGTTATTGTTAGTCAAGTACATACTGATATTACTGCGATAGGATTACGTGATGGAACAATTACGGCTACTGCAACTGGTGGTACTCCGCCATACACCATCTTTATATCTGGACCAAATGAATATTCTAAAAAATCATTCGATAATCCTACAGGTATATCTTTTGTTGATATTCTAGAACAAGGCGTTTATTTTATCGAAGTATTAGATGCCAACGAATGTAGAGCAACTACAGAAACTAGAATATACGAAGAAGAAAAAATGATTGTTTCATTAGTATCAAAAACAACTCCAATTTGTAATGGAGGTAGTGAAGGTTCAATAGAAATTCTTGTTGAAGATGGTAGTGGTAATTACACCTTATCTTGGGAAGCAGATAATCACTATGAGAACTTAAATGCTCCTGAAAAAATTGATAATCTAAAAGCTGGTAATTACACCTTAACTGTTACAGATAATGTAACAGGCGAAATAATCACTTTTGAACAAGAGGTTAAAGAACCTGATTTAGTTGAAGTGGAAGTAAGTATGGAGCAAATTTCTTGTTTTGGACTAACCGACGGACATATTAATATTTATCCTAAAGGTGGTACTCCAAACTATACATATGTATGGAATGGAGCTATTTCTCCTGCTGATATTAACAAAGAAGATCAAGGTAGTCTAAGCCAAGGTTCATATTCTGTAACAGTAACTGATGCAAATTCATGTGTCTCAGAGCCTTATTCATTCGAAATTATTGAGCCAGCACTCTTTGCAGGTAATCACAGTATAATAGAACCCTTATGCTATGGAGATAAAAATGGTGAAGTTGAATTAGATGTCACTTCTGGAGGAGCTGCTCCATATACAATTAACTGGAACACAGGAGCTGTTACACAAAATATTTATAATTTAAGAATAGGAACTTACTCTTATACAGTAACAGATAATGAAGACTGCGAATTCAACGGCACTGTAGATTTAACCCAACCTGACTCTCTTATTGCAGAAATTAACATCTTTAACGATGTAATTTGTTATAGTCAGAACGATGGAGAAGCTTCAGCAACAGTTACTGGGGGAACAGTTCCATACAAATTTAACTGGTCGAATGGTAAATCTACACAGGATATTAATAACTTAAGACCTAAGAAATACGCTCTTATTGTTACCGACAAAAATCTTTGTCAAGATACTGCTAGCGTAGTTATCGAGGAACCAGAGGAGTTGCTAGTAAGAGTTGAAGCTCACAGACCAACTATTATTGGTGCAAATGATGGCGCTCTTTTCTCTAAAGTATTTGGTGGAATTCCTGCTCATATAGCAACTTGGGAAATAGAAACTGGTGCAGACATATGGTCTCTACTACCCGAAACTGATCTTGACATCAACAATCTTGACAGAGGGAAATATAGATTAACTTTAAGTGATAATAATTCATGTACTAGAGATACAATTGTTAATTTAGAATATTTATATGATCGAATGATTGAAATACCTAAGGCATTTACACCTAACCAAGATGGCTACAATGACTATTGGGATATCTTAAGAATTGAGTATATTCAACGACTGACAATTGTCATTTATGACCGATTAGGAACTGTTGTATATAAGTTTTCTGGTACAGGAAATGAATATAAAGGAAATCCTTGGACAGGTAAAAATAGTAAATCACATGTCCCAATTGGTTCGTATTATTATGCCATAGAAGCTGATGACTCTAAACCATTGACAGGAACTGTAACCATAGCACGTTAATTTAAACTAAACGATACATAGGCCTCTTACACTATATGAGAACTTTTTTTATAAGTCTAATACTAATATTTACAATACATATTTCAGCAAAGGCTCAACAGCTACCTTTGTATAGTCAATATGTCGAGAACGGATTTTTATTCAACCCTGCCATGGCTGGATCGCGTATATACACGCCCGTACGTTTAACAATTCGTAAACAATGGGCAGGGATTGATGGTGCGCCAGAAACCCAAGCCTTAAGTGTTCATCGAAATTTTGGAGAACAATGCACTACTTGTGATGCTGTTGGTAACCCCTTAGCTCGTCGAAGTACTCAAAGAGGTTTAGGTATGGGAGCCTATGTCTTTAATGATAAATATGGAGCAATTTCTCGTACAGGTATAGAATTATCCTATGCCTATCATCTAGAATTCAATCGCCAGTATTATGGGAAAAGAGGTACTCGCTTATCTTTTGGTTTGGGCGGTATTTTCTATCAATACAAATTCGATGGAGACTATATTCCTGTAGGAGATCCGTTATACACAGGTGCTGATATCGTATCGTATATTCCCGATGCAAATTTTGGTGTTTACCTTTACAATAGCGACTATTTTGTAGGCTTCTCAATAGCTCATCTTTTCGAATCATCAGTTAAAATGGGTGATGCAGGCTTCGATAATGATATCATGCTAAGACATTATTATTTTAATGCAGGATATACCTTTAACATCAACAATCAAGTTTCACTAGAACCTTCAGTTATTGTCAGAAGAACAATTGATTCACAAAACTATATCGACATAACTGCAAAGCTTTACGTAAGAAGCTTATGGCTTGCCTTATCGTATAGAAACAATGATCAGCTTGTTGGTATGCTAGGCGTTAATTTTGCAAAATATTATTTTGGTTATTCTTACGATTATTATTCAAACAATTTATTAGCTAATCAAAGTAATGGAACTCACGAGATTACTTTTGGTGTCAATTTAGATGTTCCTAAATCTATGATTAAAGATTTAATGAGGCGTAATAGAAACGACGCAGCAAAAACTCGTCGAAAAATTAGACAAAAGAAAACCCAAGAATTTATGTTCTTCTAGAAATAATTTTTCGTTTAAACTTCTAGTAAATGAGAGGCACGATTTGCTCTATACTTATATTATCATTTATATTTCTTATTACCGCTTGTGATAATAAGGATAAATTTAATCATGACCCAAATTTCAAGTTAGTCTTCTCAAAAGACAGCATAACATTCGATACTATTTTTTCTGGACTCCCTTCTACAACTAAACAACTAAAAATTTACAATCAATCCTCACATTCTATTCTTATAAGTGAGATTAGTTTAGAAGATGGAAATAACTACCAATTAAATATCAATGGTATAAATGGGAATATTTCGAATGAGATTGAGATTGCCTCTAAGGATAGTTTATACATTTTTATACAATTGAATGCTGTCGATATTGATCAAAATGCACCTCATATAATTGAGGATCGAATACTGTTTACAATCAATTCAAAGGTCGAAAAATTCTTACTTAAAAGTTGGGCTCAAGATGTTATTCGATTTTCCGAAAATGAACTCGAAACTCAAGATTGGACACAAAATCGCCCATATTATATAGATAAGGATCTAATTCTAGAAGAGAATCAAAGATTATCAATACAAGCTGGTACTAAAGTTTATTTTCAAAAAGGTACAGGTTTACACATTAAAGGTGAGCTAAATATCGAAGGTAGCTTTGACGAACCTGTCTTTTTTGGATCATATCGTAAAGAAGAACTATACAAAGATGTACCAGGGCAATGGGAAGGCCTATTCTTTCATTCAGAAAGTAAAGATAATTTCATTTCTCATCTCCAATTAGAGAATGCCATACAAGGTATTAATGCTCAATCAGAGGTCGATATTAACAATCTCGAAATTGAATATTCCCAATTTTCAAACTTCACAAAAACGGGTATTAAGACACAAAACTTCAATTTAAAGATGCATGATGTTATCGTCTCGAATTGTGGCGAACAAAATGTTCTTCTTAAAGGGAATGGTGATTTTGAATTTTCTCATTGCAACTTCATTAACTATTGGCAAATTTCATCTAGAACAAATGCGTGCTTCAGTTATTTAGAAAATGAAACTAGTGCGAAAAGTTTAAAGATCTACAATAGCATCATCTTCGGATCAAACTCAAATGAATTAGATGTTAATAACATTAATAATATAGAGATCAAAAACAGCCTTATCAAACTTGACAACGAAAAACAGAATATTTTTTCATCTGGTTTTGAAAACTGCATTTTTAATACTGATCCAAAATTTATCAATAGGCATAAACACAATTATAATTTGAATAAAAATTCAATTCTTATTGATAAGGCTAAACTCGATTTTGCTACCTTTTTCCCATTAGATTTCAACGGCAATTCGCGACTCTCTGACACATCTCCAGATATTGGATGTTTTGAATTTATTAACGAGGATGAATAATTAATATCCACTAAGCTTACCATGAAGAATAGTCTTTGTTTTTTACTGGTCATACTTTCCCCACTTATCTCCTATTCACAATCCGATAGAACAGGGGAAATCGATAATTTACGATCTGATTATCGTATCCTATTCTACAATGTTGAAAATCTTTTCGACACTAAAGATGACAGCTTAAAAAATGATGCTGAATTTTTACCACAAGGTGCAAAATATTGGACATGGAAAAAGTATCAAGACAAGTGTTCTAAAATAGCAAAAATAATCATGGCTGTAGGTGGTTGGGAATTGCCCGAAATTGTAGGTTTATGCGAAATTGAAAACAGAAAAACACTTAATGGAATATTGTACTCTACTCCACTAAAAAAAGGAAACTACAAAATCATTCATAATGAGTCTCCCGATCATAGAGGTATTGATGTAGCGCTACTATACCAAGCTGATCGCTTCTTCCCTATTGATACCTCATTCCTAAAATTGACTTATAACAAATCAAGCTATTCAACAACAAGAGAAATTTTGTATGTAAAAGGAGCAACACATACAGATGACACTCTTCACATTTTTGTGAATCATTGGCCATCTCGATGGGGAGGACAATTAGAGTCAGAGAATAAAAGGATATCAGCTGCCCAACTTTTAAGAAGCAAGGTTGATTCTTTATTCAGATATAACTCTAAAACCAAAATTATCATTATGGGTGATTTCAACGACTATCCTGACAATAAATCTATAAATAATACGTTAAAAGCTAGTATGCCTAATAAAGAAATTATAGATAATGAGTTATATAACCTAGCCTCTATTTTAAAGAATAAGAGTTCTATTGCTTCTCATAAATACAAAGGTGTTTGGGGAATGCTCGATCAATTTATAGTTTCGGGTGCACTGATGAATGCAAATGGTATTTTACAAGCTCAGCCAAACAATATGTTTATTTTTGCTCCTAATTATCTACTCGAAACAGATAATTCATATAAAGGTATAAGACCTAACAGAACATATATTGGTTATAAATACCACGGAGGCTTCAGCGATCACCTACCTGTATACCTAGATCTTTGGAGGAATTTGGATGATGAATAATAAATATAATCTAACAATTTCTTATCCCTTAAGCTAATACAAGTAAATAATAATCATTATCTTCAAATCAAAAATACAGATAATATGAAATTTGAAAAAAATTTATTAGTTCAGAAATCTACTGCAAAAACTATTGTAGGTATTTTAGATATTCTACTTATAGCTTTATGGATAAGTACTAAATTTTATATCGAAGAAGACTTTGACACTTTCGATATGATCTACCTGATTGGTCTATTTTTACTAGGTATTCTATACATTATTGAAGGTAGAGGAATTCCTTTAGCTGGGATCTTTGGGAAAGCCTTTATATTAATTGACGAAGAACAAATTAGTATGAAAAGAAGCGTCTTTAACAAAGAACAAACAATTCTTTGGGATGAAATAAAAGCAATAGAGTACAAACCCAATTATTTCCTTTTCACTAAACAAGATGACAGTTTATTTCCTTTCAAATTGAGACAACTAGCATTCAAGTTTAATAGAGAAGTACTTGATTTCATAAAAGTAATAGGTAAACACAAAGGTATCGAGGTCGAAAGAATGAACGATTTTAGAGATAAATAAGATCAATTCCTAAAATATCGATTATCCTTTATTTGAATACCCATCAAGTAGAGGATTTTTCTTTTACGTGCTTGAATAAAACTTTATTCTTTCAAAGAGGGAATAATGCTTAAATTGAAATAGCCTTAATATTAATTACAAACAATTCTTCTTATGCGCTTCTACTTAATAAGCACTTTAATTCTCTTCCTACTTAATAATCCAATTACTGCACAAAATAGCATTCAACTTATTCCACAATCAAGCTCTATTCGAATATTTGGCACTTCAAACATTCATGATTGGGAAATGTATGTCGAACTACAAACTAAAACGCCTGACTATACTATTCCCAACAATACCATTAAAGATTTAAAGAATATTCAATTTAAGATTGAAGGTGTTAAGTTAAAAAGTTTGGAAAGTGCGATGGAAAAAAAAGCACATAAAGCATTAAAATTACCAGACTTCCCTTTCATAAGTTTCCATTTAAAGAAAATTACAATTAGGAATCACAAAGCGACTAACTTTAATGCTTTTGCAATAGGTTCTCTTACCATTTCTGGTCAATCACAAGATGTTAGATTACCAATTAATGGCAATTTCTTAGGAAAGAAAAAACTAAATTTAATGGGACATATCGACCTTAAAATGTCTGATTTCAACATAGAGGCACCAACTGCATTTTTTGGAGCTATTACAACCGCAGACGAAATCAAGGTTTTGTATTCATTAGATTTCATTTCAAAACAAAAATTAACACAAGATATGCTTAGTTCTAATCTTGCCCCTTAATATCAGTCATATCCAAAGATTTTTCCTAATTTTGTCAACATACAATTAAGACACAAGAAGCTTGTTTTTCTTAGTGTCTTTTTTTTGCACACAACTCGTAAATAATAATCATGATAAATAAAATCACTCAACTTTTTGGAATTGAAAAACCTATTATTCAAGGTGGAATGGTATGGTGTTCAGGATGGAAACTTGCTACAGCAGTAAGTAATGCAGGAGGTTTAGGATTGATAGGTGCTGGTTCTATGCACCCAGACACATTCCAAGAACATATTCAAAAAGCAAAAGCAGCATGCAACAAACCTTTTGGTGTTAATGTACCTCTTCTATATCCTGAAATGGATAAGATCATGGAAATCATTGTGAAAGAAGAAATAAAAATTGTTTTTACATCTGCTGGTAGCCCTAAAAAATGGACTCCTTTCTTAAAAAAGCATGGTATTACTGTAGTGCATGTTGTATCAAGTGCCTTTTTTGCTAAAAAATGCGAGGATGCAGGGGTAGATGCAATAGTAGCTGAAGGTTTTGAAGCAGGAGGTCATAATGGTCGTGAAGAAACAACAACACTAGCTTTAATCCCGAACGTTAGAAAAGCAACTAATTTGCCTTTGATTGCTGCTGGTGGTATTGGCTGTGGTAATAGTATTTTAGCAGCTCTTAGTTTAGGAGCCGATGGTGTTCAAATTGGAACTCGCTTTGCTGCATCAGAAGAATCCTCATCACATATCAATTTTAAAGAAGCTATCGTAAAGCTTGATGAAGGTGGCACTAAGCTTTCTCTTAAAAAGTTAGCTCCTACCCGATTAATTAAAAACAAATTTTTCGAGCAAGTTAACGAAGCTGAATGCCGTGGTGCTTCTCCTGAAGAAATGAAAGAAATCCTAGGAAAAGGACGTTCAAAAAAAGGAATGTTTGAAGGAGATATTGAAGAGGGTGAATTGGAAATTGGTCAAGTTGGAGCAATGATAAAAGAGATTCAGCCTGTTTCTAAAATTATGGATCAAATGATGGCAGAATACAAGCAAGAACTTGAGATTCTAACATCAGAGCAATCTAAATACCATTTCTAAAAAAAAATAAAAAAGCAGGTATTCAGCTTGCTTTTTAATTAGAAAGAAGATAAAATATCGCTTCTTAATTTAAAATATTGAAATGATTGAATTCGATAAGTTCACACTTGACAATGGACTTAAGGTAATTGTGCATAAAGACACAACAACACCTTTAGCTGCTGTTAATATCATATATAATATTGGTGCCAAAGACGAAGATCCCGAACAAACAGGTTTCGCACATCTTTTTGAACACCTCATGTTTGGCGGTTCTGTTAATATCCCAAATTATGATGAGCCTCTTCAACAAGTTGGAGGTGACAATAATGCTTGGACTAGTAACGATGTAACAAATTACTACCTAACTGTTCCTAAAGAGAACCTAGAAACAGGTTTCTGGCTAGAATCAGACAGAATGCTTAGCTTGGCTTTCACAGAAAAGAGCTTAGAAGTTCAAAAGGCAGTTGTTATTGAAGAATTTAAACAACATTACTTCAATCAACCCTATGGTGATGTTTGGTTACACCTGAGACCACTAGCTTACAAAAAGCATCCGTATCAATGGTCAACAATTGGGAAATGCCTAGAGCATATAGAGAATGCCCAATTGCAAGATGTTAAAGATTTTTTCTTTCATCATTATGCTCCAAACAATGCAGTATTAGTCGTTGCTGGTAATGTTGAAACTGATGAAGTTAAACAACTTGCCGAAAAGTGGTTTGGACCTATCGAACGTAGAGAAGTTGCTGAACGCAATCTTCCTATTGAGCCAAAACAAACTGAATTCAGATCACTCCATCTAGAAAGAGATGTTCCGTATGATGCTATTTATATGACCTTTCATATGGGAAGTCGTAACGGTAAAGATTTTTACAAAGTCGATCTGCTTTCAGACATACTTTCAAATGGTCAATCATCTAGAATATTCCAAACACTTATTAAAGAGAAAAATTTATTCTCTTCAATTGATGCTTACCTAACTGGCGATTTTGAACCTGGGTTATTCGTTATTAGTGGCAAACTAACCGAAGGTGTAAGCATGGAAGGTGCTGAAATAGCAATTTGGGAAGTTCTTGATGAAGTTTGTGCTACAAAAGCCAATGACTACGAACTACAAAAGGTGAAGAACAAGATTGAATCATCGCTTGTTTTCTCTGAAATTAGCTTCCTTAATAAGGCTATGAATATTGCACAACACGCGATCACAGGCCAAGCTGAAGATATCAACCTTGAAGTTGAAAAATACAACAAAGTCACTACTGACGATTTACAAGCCATGGCTCAAGAAATTCTGATCAAGAAGAATTGTTCTACACTTTATTACCACGCAAAAAAACAATAATGGAAAAATTGAATCGCAACCTACCTCCTCAATTCAAAACGATTGAGCATGTAGATATTCCCAAATCAAAACAACAAGTTTTGAGCAATAAGATTCCTATCCATATTATCTCTGGTGGTAGTCAAGATGTCCTTAAGATTGAACTAATTTTCAATGCTGGATTATGGTATCAGAAATCGCCATTAGTTGCCGGCACATGTAACGCAATGCTTAATGAAGGAACAGAAAATTACACTGCAGCTGAATTAGCTAAGAAGTTTGATTTTTATGGAGCATATATCTCTTATAACAATAGTCAACACGATGCTAGCATTTGTTTATACACACTCAACAAATACCTAAATGAGACAATGGATTTGCTTGAGGAAATAATCAAGCGTCCTGTATTTCCTGAAAAGGAATTCAAAACAATACTTAGCAATAAGAAACAGAATTATCTTGTAAATAGAGAAAAAGCGAATGCTCTAGCTAAAGAGAAGTTCAATTCATTGGTTTATGGTGATACACATCCTTATGCCAATATTTTCGAAGCAAAAGCATTCGATGACGTTCAACTAGAAGACATTAAAAAATTCTATAAGGATTTTTACACTTCTGATAACTGCAGAATTATCGTTTCTGGAAAAATGGACGAATCTGTTATAACTAAGATCGAAGATCGATTTGGAACTGCATCTTGGAATACAAAAGCTTCAATTGTTGACACAAAGCATCAACTTATAAATTCAACCGAGAAGAAAGTCTTTGTTCATAAAAAAGATGCCGTGCAATCTTCAATTCGAATTGGACGTCCTCTTTTTAATAAAACTCATAAGGATTTTGCAGGTATCATGCTACTTAATCTTGTACTTGGCGGCTACTTTGGTTCTCGTTTAATGCAGAACATTCGCGAAGATAAAGGATATACTTATGGGATTAATTCACTTTTACTTTCTCACCTAAAATCTGGTCATTTCGCAATTATTACAGAAGTAGGAACTGATGTTTGCGATGCTGCCATGTCTGAAATATACAAAGAGATAAAAAGGCTAAGAGAAGAATTAATTCCTGAGGAAGAGCTAAATCTTGTAAAGAATTTCTTTTCTGGTGAGATGTTAAGAAGCTTCGATAGCCCTTTTGCTTTATCAGAAAGTTTAAAAGGAAATCTTCCATTCGGATTCGACAATTCATACTACGAAACATTTCTTCAAAAAATAAAAGAAACCTCATCTGAAAAGATTATGGAATTAGCTAATGCCTATTTTAAAGAAGAAGATCTTTATGAGGTTGTAGTTGGTGAGATCAAAGCTTAAACAAGACTCGTTATAATTGTGAGCAATTAGCTAAGGCTAGTTGCTCATTTTTTTCGAACATATTCGATATTCAAAACATTAAGGATAACGGATCTAAATAAATTAGCTAAACAAGCAGTTAAATCGGTAGTTTTAACTAATTTTATAGGTAACATTCAAAAAATAAATCCCAAAAGATTCAGCTCTTGTATCAATTTCGATTACAAGTCTCATTTTTGATTTTTAAAATTCACATTAAGGTTCATATAAATTAGTACCATATGACTGTTGAAACCCAACAAGATAAAGAATTAATACTCGCAAGTTATCAGAAGCTTTTGGCTAGTTGCAAGAGAAGTAATACGCCCGAGACAAGAGCCATGATTGAAAAAGCATTCCATTTTGCATGGGATGCTCATAGAGGTGTGCGACGTAGATCTGGGGAACCTTATATTATACATCCAATTGAAGTAGCTGAAATTGCAGCAAAAGAAATTGGCTTAGGAACAAAATCTATAGTGTCAGCTCTATTACACGATGTTGTTGAAGATACAGACTATACTGTAGAAGATATTGCTCATCATTTTGGAGAAAAAGTAGCTACCATAGTAGATGGACTCACAAAAATTTCTGGTGCTTTCAATCAGGAAACATCTATGCAAGCAGAGAACTTCAGAAAAATGTTGTTAACTCTTTCTGACGACATTCGTGTGATCATTCTAAAAATTGCTGATCGCCTACATAATATGCGGACACTTAGTGCCATGCCACTGCGTAAGCAAATGAAAATTGCAGGTGAAACCTTATTCCTTTTTGCTCCTTTAGCACATCGTTTGGGCTTATACAAAATTAAATCAGAGCTTGAAGATTTAAGCTTAATGTATGAGCATCCTGAAGATTACAATAATATTGCTGAAAAGATTAAAAACAAAGAAGCAGAACAATTTGAAGTTCTTAATCAAATTATACAACCAATTAAGGGAAGATTAAAAGATAACAATATTATTTGTACAGTTATAAATCGCCCCCGTTCCATATTCTCAATTTGGAATAAAATTGAAAATCATAAGATCAAGCTACAAGACATTTACGATCTGCCTGCAATCAGAGTAATCTTTAAACCACAAGAAGGTGTTCCCGAAAAAAATCAATGTTGGAATATATATTCGTTGATTACTGATATATATAAACCAAAACCGGAGCGTATACGAGATTGGATGAGCACACCTAAAGCAAATGGGTACGAAGCTCTTCACATGACAGCTATGGGACCTTTGGGTAAATGGGTAGAAATTCAAATCTGTTCTAACAGAATGAACGAAATCGCAGAACGTGGTTTTATTGCTCATTCTAGATATAATACTGATAGTGAATCAGAGTTAGATAAGTGGCTTAAAGATGTTAGAGAAATACTTGAGAATCCTGAATCTGATGCCTTAGCTTTTCTTGATGAATTCCGTTTAAATTTATTCTCGCAAGAAATTCAAGTCTTCACGCCTAAGGGATTAATCAAAACACTCCCTAAACATGCAAGTGCCTTAGACTTCGCCTATGGAATCCACACAGACGTTGGTAATCAGTGTATTGGCGCAAAAGTTAATCATAAACTGGTTCCTCTAAATTATATTCTTCGTAGTGGCGATCAGGTAGAAATTCTAACTTCTGATAAACAAAAACCTAAATCGGAATGGCTTGAGTATGTCGTAACTGCAAAAGCTAAATCAAAAATTAAGGCCGAATTTAAAGACGATAGGAAGCGCTTAATCCGCTCGGGGAATAAAAAATTAGAAGATCACTTACAAAGTATTGGTCTCATTTTAAACTCTAAAGCAACAAAAAAGCTGATGGAACACTATCAGCTTACTAATAAAGATGAACTTTTCTTGGACTTTGGATCTTCGAAATTCAAGCTTGAAGAAGTTGAAAGTATCGTTAAGAAAAAATCGAAAAATAAATTTATTAGGTACTGGAAATTACAACTATTTGGTAGCGACAATAAAAAAACCATACCAACGAAAACTGAAGACAAGCCTGAGATAGATAAAAAGAAACCTTTCCTTTTAGAAGAAACGATGTCTGAGGAAAAGTATAAAATTGCAAGCTGTTGCAAACCTATACCTGGTGACGATGTAGTCGGCTATGTGGATATGGCAAATAATGTTACTATTCACAAAAGGAAATGCCCCAACGCACTTAAATTAATGTCGAGTCAAGGAGATAGAATACTTGAAGCAAACTGGACAAGTCACCGTTTAATGTCATTTTTGGCAATAATAGAACTACATGGTATCGATAAAATTGGAATTGTTAACGATATAACTTCTATTATCTCAAAAGACCACCATGTAAACATGAGATCTGTACATTTCGAAAGCCACGATGGTGTATTTGAAGGACTAATTCACCTATATGTACATAATACCGAAGACTTAAACAATTTAATGAAAAAACTCATAAAGATTAAAGGTCTCGACAATGTAAGACGAATAGAGAACATAGAAGAATACAATTAATATATATATTTTGCTCCCAATCGTGGAAGGAATCAAAAAAAAACACTATTTTAGTCCCGTTATTTAAAATTAGATTAGATAAACAACATAGCTTTAAAAGTATGATTAGCGAAGACACAAAAGAAATTGTAAAAAAGATGTTTACTGATTATCTTCAGAAGAAGGGACACAGAAAAACACCTGAGAGATATGCCATACTTGACGAAATATATTCGCGCGAAGGTCACTTTGATATCGAATCGCTTTATATTTTCATGAAGAACAAAAACTATCGTGTTAGTAGAGCAACACTCTACAATACCATCGATCTTCTTTTAGATTGCAAACTTGTAATTAAGCATCAGTTTGGAAAAAACATTGCTCAATTCGAGAAAGCTTACGATAGCAACAAGCACGATCATTTAATTTGCACTAAATGTGGTAAGGTTCTCGAATTTTGTGATACTCGCCTAGAAGATGTAAGAAACAACGTTTCTGACGATATGGACTTTCTAGTTTCACATCATTCTCTTTACATTTATGGTACATGCCAAGAGTGTAGAAAAAAAGAAAATTAAGATATCAACAATCGAAATAATTCTAAAGCCCTTATAAATAAGGGCTTTTTTTATTCCCTTAAGTGATTTTTCAACAAGTCACCATCTAATCTAAAATATTTATTACCTTTGACCGTTAACAATTAGCTGTTAACATCAAACAAAAATCTCAGCTAATACCTTCCTTTAAAATGGCATGTATCTGCTGGGTTATAATCAACCGTTTTATTCAAATTATTTGTCGATGAATGATACTTTTTAGGGCCTGTATTTAGCCTAAATTCTTAGTTCCATCCGATAAATCTGATCAAATTATTACCTATGAAAGTTGATGTACTTTTAGGACTCCAGTGGGGAGATGAAGGAAAAGGCAAAATTGTAGATGTACTTACTCCAAAGTATGATATTATAACAAGATTCCAAGGTGGACCAAACGCTGGTCATACACTAGAGTTTAATCAAATAAAACACGTTTTACATACAATTCCATCTGGAATTTTTCGTGATGATAAGTTAAACGTTATTGGAAATGGTGTTGTAATTGATCCTGTTATTTTCAAAAAAGAAATTGAAGGCATTAAAGCAATTGGCATTGATTTAAGTAAGAATCTTTTCATCTCGAAAAAGGCACACTTAATCTTACCATCTCATAGAATTTTAGATGCTGCTTCTGAAGCTGCAAAAGGGAAATCAAAGATTGGCTCAACACTTAAAGGTATTGGTCCAACTTATATGGATAAAACAGGTCGAAACGGCTTAAGAGTAGGTGATATCCTTACCAATTTCGATGAAAAATATAAAGCCTTAGTTAATAAACATGGCGATATGCTAGATAAACTCTATTCATTCGAATATGATTTATCAGAGTATGAAACTGAGTGGTTCGAAGGCATCAAACTTCTACAAGAATTTCAATTAATTGACAGTGAGCAGTTCTTAAACGACAGCCTTAAAAATGGCAAATCTATTCTTGCCGAAGGTGCACAGGGAACTCTACTTGATATTGATTTTGGTTCATACCCATTTGTTACTTCATCGAACACTGTTTGTGCTGGTGCTTGTACAGGTTTAGGTATTGCTCCTAATAGAATTGGTGAAGTTATCGGAATCTTTAAAGCTTACTGTACCCGTGTTGGTATGGGACCTTTCCCAACGGAACTATTCGATGCTGACGGAAAAGAGTTAAGAGTTAAAGGAAATGAGTTTGGTTCAACAACAGGTCGCGAAAGACGTTGTGGTTGGTTAGATATGGTTTCTTTAAAATATTCAATCATGATTAACGGTGTAACTCAGTTAACCATGATGAAATCAGATGTATTAGACGAATTTGATACAATTAAGATTTGTACAGGATACAAGCTTGATGGTAAAGAAATTGACTATGTACCTTACGAAATGACTGATGCCATAAAACCAGTTTACACTGAATTTAAAGGTTGGAAAACTGACATGACAGCTATGTCGAATGAAAATGAGTTTCCTTCTGATTTCAAGGCTTACGTTGATTTCATAGAGAAAGCAACTGGCGTCTCTATCACTGTTGTTTCTGTTGGTCCTAATAGATCACAAACTATCGAGAGAAAATAATTACTATTTGAATAGTACAAGCTATATAAAAATCCTCTACGACTTAATAAAGTCATAGAGGATTTTTCTTATCCCAACCTTCAGTAAATCTAGCAATACAGATTTTCGCTTGAAAGAAAGAAAAAATTGCATTCTTTTTAGAAAAAC
>JADGEF010000055.1 GCA_016744515.1 Marinifilaceae bacterium
TTACTATTAAAGCCAACTTCATATGCGATGGCTAAAATAGTAAGCTGTTTTGACTTTGGAGAGCTTAATAATTCTTGTGCTTCTTCAATTCTAAATTGATTCACAAAATCAGAATAACTAATTCCCTTTTTTTGATTGATTACTTGTGAAACATGGTGTAGAGATTTTTCTACTGCATCAGCTAAATCATTTAATCTAAAATCAGGATCACGATATGATTTTTTTTCTCTCATCACATTACACAAACTAACCCAGACTAAATCAGAGTTTTCCAAACTGAGAGAAGATTTATTGTATTTGGTAATGTTTTCAGGAATATCTTTATGATCTCCAAATACTGAAAAAACAGGAAAGCGAATCGCAAAATATGCAAATCCAAACAGAAAAAGGCTTAATGATAAAGATTCAATTTTCAAGTAAACCAGCCACTGTTCATCAAAGAAAAAAGATGCCAAATTGCTAAACAAAATAACCCAATAGATAATTAGTGATAGAGCCAAAAAATATTTTAGCCATTGGAAATTTAGCTTCTCGTATTTGCTTAGATTTACTTGGAATATGTTTTTTTTAAATCTTAAAAAGGCCAATAACAATAACCAAACATTAAGAATATTTGCAATGTAATGATCCAACAAAAAGGCTACTTCTTGAACTCCAAATTCTACAAAATTCTGATTGATTACATTTTTTTCGATTGGTAGCAAAATAATACATCGTAATAGAGTGTATCCCAAAAGTAAGCCTCCAAACAATTTTAGATTTGTTTTTATTTTAAAAAGAAAAATGGTGTATAGATAGATTAATGCTCCGGTAAGGTGATAGTGTAAATAAGAGTAGCCCAAAATTTTCCACCCCGAAATTTTGTTAAAATAAAAGAAGGAATCAAGTTGGTAATGAATATTCAATAATATAATTGTCAATAGCGTAACCTTAATGGTCCAGTTTTTTATTTGTCCCTTTTTGTTAGAAATAATTAAGAGAGCTAATAAAAATCCAAAAAAAATTCCTACCAATGGGATGTTATTCAATAGAGCCATACTGTAGATGTGTGTTAATATCTTTTCAGCTTACTAAGCTAGGATATTTATACCACTAAATAAAGTGAAGTAATCGTATTTTCAATTCCGAATGGAAATCAGTTTAGATTTGTTCTTTTTTTGAAATTAAGGAAGATTCAAGTAAGATTTTTTTTTATTGTGGCAAGTCGAAATTAAAGCTGCATCGTTTTAATGCTTTTATAAAAGCGTATTTTCCTAATGAGGGAAAGGCTTGACTCTTAAAATGCTTATTTCACGAAAGTGAGATGCTATTAATCTGTGATTAAGGTGTAAGTTATTTTTGCAAATAGTAGGATAAAGAGACTTATTGGAAACACTTTCTTAATCATCTTTCGTATGAGTTTATTTATTATTTCCTTTCCAAAAATTAGGCGTGAATATAACTAAAAAGCTTAATACTTCCAGGCGTCCAATAATCATAAGAATAGGAAGAATGATTTTGGCTACATCAGAAAGATGAGCAAAGTTGGATGCTGGACCAACTGTCCCCAGACCTGGTCCTATGCCACCCATAGATGTAATGGATGCACTGAAAGCTGATGCAGGATCGAGTCCAGTTGCCATTAAACACATACCACCTACGAAGAATATAAAAAGATAGATAAAAATAAAAGTGACAATGGAATGCACTTTCTTTTCTTCTATAGGCTTTTTGTTTATTTTAATAGATTTAACTTGATGCGGATGTATTTGTTGAAGAAATAATCGAAAGATAACTTTTACTGCGATGACATGCCTGATAACTTTTATGCCGCCACCTGTAGAACCGATACAAGCACCAACAAACATCAATAAGAAGATAAGTAGCCACGATACTTGATTCCATTCTAAATAATCGGTTGATGCAAATCCAGTAGCTGTGATTACAGAAATAACCTGGAAAAAGGAATCGCGGAAAGCTTGTTCAAAAGGTAAGCCTATCTTAAAATAAAGCATCAAACCAATGCTCGTTCCCACCAGAAATATAATACTTAAATAAGTCCTTAGCTCAATGTTGTTTATCAGATCTTTGAATCGTCCCTTTATAAGACCATAGTGTAAAGCAAAGTTGATACCTGATATCAACATGAAAAACATCATGACATATTGAACAAATGGCGTATAAAAGCCAGCACTGGCATTTTTAGTTGAAAAGCCTCCTGTTGCAATGCTAGCAAATGCATGACAGATACTTTCATAAAAATTTACGCCTCCGAGCATTAGTATCAATGTCATGATGGCTGTTAAGCTGATATATATTCCCCATAAGCGTTTTGCCATTGATGAGGTCTTAGGCATAAGTTTACTAGAATCGATACCTGAAGATTCACTGGAAAAAAGGCGGTAAGATGCAATTCGAAGTGAAGGGAAAATGGCTACAGTCAATACGATGATTCCCATTCCACCAATCCAGTGGGTTAGGCTTCGCCAATATAATACAGACTTAGGTGCCGCTTCAATATCAGTTAGGATAGAGGAGCCTGTAGTTGTAAAGCCGGAAATTGACTCAAAAAGAGCATCTATAAAGCTATTTGTTGTGTGACTTAACCAAAAAGGCAGACTACCAGCTATTCCCATGATTACCCAAGTAGCTGATGCCAGAATATAGGCTTCCTTAGCACCAATATCTTTACTATAACCTTTAGTTAATGAAATCAATATCAACCCTGTAATTAAAGGAATTACGATTGATTTTTCGATGGCAAATAAAATGCTATTCTCATGAAAATAGATGACCCAAGGTATGATTGTCATCATGAAAGCTGCTATCATGAGAAGTATGCGTCCTAGAATGTTCAGGACAAATTTAAAATTCATAAAGCTCTAAATTTAAGCTGCAAATGTATATAAATATTGACGATATTGTTATTGAAATTGTATGTAAATGATGTTTTTTTTATGCAATGGTTGCGAATTGAAATAGGTTTTTACTGAGTTGGGATGTTAATCAATACAAAAAAAAACAGTTGACATGTTGATGTTTCATTGTTGGTATTTATGTTTTTCAGGATCTGTTTATCGATAACGTAAGTTTCAGACTTGTAGTTCTGTGCTTCAATGTTTGCACTCATCTTGGGCTCTTTATACAGTTTCCAATTAATAGACTGTTGATAAACTACTTTCGGAAAAGTCATACTTTTCGCTATATTTGTGGGTGGCTGATTTTTTTCGAATTATTTTAATCTCAACGAATCTCTCGAAGAGGTGTTAATTCATGTTCAATTGGTCTATTCGGAGTGTAGGTTATTCTTAAGCTGATTCTCTTTTTAAGCCTATCTCTTCATCGCTGAGGTTCTTGATAATCAAAGACCTTTTATTTGTTAACACTTTGAGCGCAGCAATAAATGACAGCTAAATATTCAGAAGATTCAATTAGAACTCTCGATTGGAAAGAGCATATTCGCAAACGTCCTGGTATGTACATCGGAAAGTTGGGCGATGGTTCTTCACATGACGATGGTATTTATATCCTGATAAAAGAGGTTATCGATAACTCTATCGATGAATTTGCAATGGGGGTTGGTAAATCAATTTATGTTGATGTTACTGATCGTACTGTCAGTATCCGTGATTTTGGTCGTGGAATTCCTTTGGGTAGGGTAATCGATGTAACATCGAAAATGAATACTGGTGCTAAATATGATTCTGAAGTATTTAAAAAGTCAGTTGGTCTGAATGGTGTTGGTATCAAAGCTGTCAACGCACTTTCAGCTGAATTCATTGTAGAATCTTTCCGTGAAGGAGAAGTGAAAAAAGCTATTTTTTCAAGAGGTGAAGTTATTACCGATGAAGAAGTACAGCCTAGTGAAGAAAAGAATGGTGTTCGAATTACTTTTCATCCCGATAAGGAGATGTTTTCGAATTACCAATTCATAAGTGAATATATCGAAACGATGCTGAAGAACTACGTTTATTTGAACGCAGGTCTTTCAATATATTTCAATGGTAAGAAGTTTCTATCTAAAAATGGACTTCTTGATTTGTTACATGAGAATATGAATAGTAAAAGTCTTTATGAGGTTATTCACCTTAAGGGGGAGGATATCGAATTGGCAATGACTCATGGACATCAATATGGCGAAGAATACTATTCATTTGTTAATGGACAACATACAACTCAAGGTGGTACACATCTAGCAGCATTTCGTGAGGCAGTTGTAAAAGCTGTCCGCGATTTTTATAAGAAGGATTTCGATATTTCTGATATAAGAACTTCAATAATTGCAGCAATTAGTATCAAGGTACAAGAACCAATTTTTGAGTCACAAACTAAGACCAAGCTAGGGTCTAAAGATATTGGACCTGATGGACCATCAGTTCGGAATTTCATAATGGATTTTGTGACATCTAATATAGATAACTATTTACACAAGAACCCAGAAGTAGCTGATGCTCTTCATAGAAAAATTATAGAGTCGGAGAAAGAGCGTAAAGCTATCTCAGGCATTAAGAAAATTGCGAAAGAGCGAGCTAAGAAAGCGAACTTACACAATAAGAAACTTCGCGATTGTCGAGTTCATTTTAACTCTACTCACGAAAATAAATCAGAGACTAGTATTTTCATTACCGAGGGTGACTCGGCAAGTGGATCGATTACAAAATCGAGATCGGTTAATACGCAGGCTGTATTTAGTCTGAAAGGGAAGCCATTAAATACTTATGGCTTGACTAAGAAGATTGTCTACGAAAATGAAGAATTCAATCTATTGCAAGCAGCCTTAAATATTGAAGATGGTCTTGAAGGTTTACGTTACAATAATGTAATTATTGCTACGGATGCCGATGTTGATGGTATGCATATTCGATTGTTGTTGATTACTTTCTTCCTTCAGTTTTTTCCTGACGTGGTGAGAAGTGGTCATCTGTATATATTACAAACACCTTTGTTTAGAGTCCGAAATAAAAAGACGACAAAATATTGTTATACTGACGAAGAAAAAGAGAGAGCAATGAGACGTTTGGGAGCTAATCCTGAAATTACTCGATTTAAGGGTTTAGGTGAAATCTCTCCTGACGAATTCAAATATTTTATTGGTAAGGATATTCGATTAGATCCTGTTTTGATGAAGAAAGATGATTCTGTTCCAGATATGCTTTCTTATTATATGGGTAAGAATACACCTGATAGGCAAAAGTTTATTATTGAGAATTTGCATGTTGAGCGTGATGATATCAACGGATAATAATTAAAATGCAGCTTTGTCAATAAATAAGATAATTAATACAATAAACTAGTTTTTCAGGCTAGCAGAAATAAAACTAAATATCAATGAGTATCGACGAGACTAATGGTTTGGAAACTCCTGAAGAAAATGATGGACACAATGAAGAGAAGGCTTCTGAAGCCTTACGGGAAGTGACCTATTTGTCAGGGATGTATGAAAATTGGTTTTTAGATTATGCTTCATACGTAATTCTTGAACGTGCTGTACCATATGTTAATGATGGGCTAAAGCCTGTGCAACGTAGGATTCTGCATTCCATGAAAAAACTCGATGATGGTAGATACAATAAGGTAGCTAATATCATCGGGAATACCATGCAGTTTCATCCTCATGGTGATGCTTCTATTGGAGATGCTTTAGTGCAATTGGGACAGAAAGATTTATTGATAGATATGCAGGGGAACTGGGGGAATATCCTAACGGGTGATTCTGCAGCTGCTCCTCGTTATATCGAGGCTCGTTTATCAAAGTTCGCATTAGAGGTGCTTTTCAATGTTAAAACAACCAATTGGAAGCAATCTTATGATGGACGAAATAAGGAGCCGATAACTTTACCTGTTAAATTTCCGTTGCTTCTGGCACAAGGTGTTGAAGGTATTGCTGTAGGTTTGGCTTCAAAAATTTTGCCTCATAATTTTAATGAACTGATAGCAGCCTGTATAGCCTACTTAAAGGGGGAAGAGTTTGAGATTTATCCTGACTTCCCAACTGCAGGTATGGTTGATGTGAGTCGATATAACGATGGATTACGTGGTGGAGCTGTGAAGGTGAGAGCACGTGTTGAGAAAGTTGATAATAAAACGCTTAAAATAGTTGAGATTCCTTTCGGGAAAACAACATCAACCCTTATCGAATCGATTATTAAAGCGAATGATAAAGGGAAGATTAAGATTAAGAAAATTGATGATAATACGGCTGCCGATGTTGAAATCTTGATTCATTTAGCTACTGGTATTTCTTCAGATAAAACCATAGATGCTCTATATGCATTTACAGATTGTGAATACTCAATCTCACCTAATGCCTGTGTTGTTGAGGATGACGTGCCAAAATTTATTGGAGTTAATGAGATACTAAAACGTTCAGCTGATAAAACTGTTGATCTCTTAAAATTAGAGCTTGAAATTCGCAAAGCAGAACTTGAAGAAGCCTGGCATTATGCATCGCTTGAACGTATTTTTATTGAGAATAGAATATATAGAGATATAGAGGAATGTGAAACTTGGGAATCTGTAATCGAAACAATCGATGTCGGGTTAAAGCCACATACTAAGCATTTAATGCGTGCGGTTACCGAAGAGGATATTGTTCGTTTGACAGAGATTAAAATCAAACGTATTTCTAAATTTGACATCAATAAGGCGACTGATTATATTCAATCGATTGTAGATGAAATTGAAGAGATTAAAGTTCATATTGCTAACATTATTCCATTTACCATTCGATACTTTCAATCAATTAGAAAGAAGTATGGTAAAGGGAAAGAGCGCAAAACGGTGATTCGAAGTTTCGACAGTATTGTAGCAAGTAAAGTTGTTGTGGCTAACGAGAAACTGTATGTCAACTATACTGAAGGTTTCCTTGGAACTAGTCTAAAAAAGGACGAATACCTATGCGATTGTTCTGATATTGATGATGTGATTATCTTTCGTAAGGACGGTACTTATTTCATTACAAAAGTTTCTGATAAGTTATTTATTGGGCAAAATATTATTCATATCGCTATTTTCCGTAAAAGTGATAAACGAACCATATATAATGTTGCTTATCGAGATGGAAAAGCCGGAGTTACTTATGCAAAACGATTTAATGTGACGGGTTTAACTCGTGATAAAGAATACAACTTAACCAAAGAAACACTAGGTTCTAGAATCACTTATTTCAGTGCTAACCCTAATGGTGAAGCCGAAATTGTAAAAGTTCTTCTTAAGCCTCAGGGTAGAATTAAGAAACTGAATTTTGAGTACGATTTTGCGGATCTTTTAATTAAAGGTCGTGCTTCTATGGGTAACATTTTAAGCCGTACTCCAGTTCAAAAAATTAGCTTGAAAGCTGAAGGAGTTTCAACTTTGGGAGGAAGAAAAATTTGGTTCGATCCAGATGTTCTTCGTTTGAATACTGAGAAACGTGGCGACTTTATAGGGGAGTTTATAGGTGACGATCAAATCTTAGTTGTTCGTCGCGATAACACTTTCTACTTAAGTAGTTTCGATTTAAGTAATCACTATTCTGATCAGATTAGTATTATTGAAAAATTTGATGTCAATAAGGTTTGGACTGCAGTTTTCTATGATGCTGATCAAGAGTATTATTACTTGAAACGTTTTATGATGGACGGTAATACTAAAATGCAAGGGTTTATTGGAGACAATAAGGCAAGCAAATTGATCTGTTTGTCTGATGCTTTGTACCCACAATTTGAAATCAAATTTAAAGGAGTCCATTCTGATCGACCAGTTGAAAAAATTGATGCGGAAAACTTTATTGCCTTAAAATCGTTTAAGGCTAGAGGAAAGCGTTTAACGACTTATGAAGTAGCTAAAATAAAGGAAATTGAGCCATTGGTTCGTGAGCAAGAAGTTGTTGATGAACTTAATGGAGTTGAGGAAACAAGTCCAGCAGCTGAGTCAAATTAACCTTTAGAAGATTAAAATGGAAACTAAGCATATCTTTCTGATCGGTTATATGGGATGTGGTAAGTCCTATTGGGGCAAGCGTCTTGCAGATTCATTGAATTTCGATTTTGTTGATTTAGATGATTTAATTGAAAATAGAGAGGTGATGTCTATACCAGAAATCTTCAAGAAATATGGTGAATCTTCCTTTCGGAAACGAGAACAAAAAGTCTTATTGTCGATTGGTGAGTTGAAAAATTCCACTATTATTTCTACCGGTGGAGGAGCACCTTGTTTCCATGATAATATGTCAGTTATGAGTACAATGGGTAGAACTTTGTTTTTAGAGGCGCATCCAGCTATTTTAAAGCAGAATATCTTAAAGTCAGATGATGAGCGCCCGATTGTAAAAGCCATTCCTGAGGAAGAGCTAGAAGCTTATATTGCCAACCACCTTAAAGAGCGAATGCCTTTTTATCAGCAAGCTCAATTTAAGGTTAATGTGAAAGGCTTAGAGCTTAGTGATTTGGTAGATTTATTTAAGTAATTACTCAAATAACAATATAAAAAAATGGCTAGTCATAATTGACTAGCCATTTTTCTTACTTACCGTTTTTCGCTTTGAAAATCAACCATGATCCTCTTTTTCAAGAGAGATCACGGTTTCTTAAACAAACTAATAGATTATAATGTTTTAAGTAGAGACTCAACAGCTTTTTGCAGTTGCTGATCCTTACCTTTTGTTACCATTTCAAATTTATTCTCAACTCTAATATCTGGCTCAATTTGCTGATTTTCGATATAGTTACCTTTCATATCCTTAATACCAACTTGTGGAATTCCAAATGTGATACTCTTATCTTGAAGCTTCTCCCACCAAACAGCTGTCATTGTTCCAGGAACAGGCATTCCCACTAATTTACCAATTTTAAGATACTGGTAAGCGTAAGGGAAACCAGAAGCATCAGAGTAATTACCTTCGTTGATAAGTACTGCAGATGGCTTTTTCCATTTCGACATAGGATCTGATCCCATTAACTGATCGCGAGGGCTAAATTTAGAATACTCTTTACCACTTAATAAGGTGACAAGATCATCGTGCAACCAACCTCCACCGTTAAAACGAGTATCTACAATAATCGCTTCTCGATCATTATATTTACCTAGTAACTCAGAATAAATTTTACGGAAACTTTTAGAATCCATACCTTTTACGTGAACATATCCAATTCGTCCATTTGATAGGCTGTCACACTCTTTTTGGCGGTTTTTAACCCAACGTTCATATAATAAATCATCTGTGTAAGAAATAGGTTTCACTATCTCATCCCAATGTTTTTTAGTTGTTGGATTATAAAGACTCAATAATACCTGCTTACCTGCTTTGTGATTCAGAAGAGGATAAAGACTCTTATTTTTATTTAAACTAGTACCATCAATTTTTTCGACAATTACTCCAGGTTTGATTTTAGAATCAGCTTTGTCTAGTGGTCCTTTTTCAAGAACTTCAGTAATTTTTAGACCATCACCTTTGTAGTTCCAATCATAAAAAGCACCCAACTTAGCAGTTCTGTCACCATTGCGTGATCCAGCTCTATAACGTGCTCCTGTGTGTGAAGCATTCATTTCACCTAATAATTCACTTAGCATTTCAGCGTAGTCGTAGTTATTTGTGATATGAGGTAGAAATCGCTTGTATTCTTTCTTGTAGAATTCCCAATCCACTCCGTGTAGTTTTGGATCGTAGAATTTCTTCATCATCTGACGCCAAACGTGCTCAAACATATACTCACGTTCAGCCGCTTTGTCAAGATACATTTCAGCATTATAGCTAATGTTCTTACGCTTGTTGCTTGCAACATCAACTTTAATAATGCTGTTGCCAGACATTAAGAAAAGGTTTTTAGCATCCTTGTCAAATTGCATAGCACCTCCGCCACCTTTTAAGTCTAATACTTTTTTAGTTGAATTTTTAACTAAATCGTTAACCCATAAATCGTATCCACCTTCAAATCTACTTAAGTAGAATAGTTTTTTTCCATCAGGGGTTAAAATTGCATCTGATAAATTTGAAGGGTTTATCGTTAAGCATATCTGACGATCGGCAAGGTTTTTATAATCGAATTTTAGCTCTTCTATCTTTTTATCTTTTTTATCCTTCTTATCCGATTTCTTCTTTTTATCTTTTTTGTTTTTCTTTTTATCAGTGTCTTTGTTTTTTGTTTCTTCTTTAAGTCGTTTAGCTTCTTTTTCAACTGCCTCTTTTACTTCGCGCTCTTCTTTCGAAAGTTTGAAGTTGTCGTAAGCCTCTTGTGTAAAGAATTGAGCATAAACATCATTCTGAGAACCCCAGCTACCATGACTTCTATAGCCACGCTTATCAGTAAACCAAATCATTGCTTTACCTTTTAACGACCATTTTGCCGAATTGTCTGAGTAACCACTTTCAGTTAAGTTTTTTAAGGTCTTATTACCTTGAGCGTCGACTAAAGCAACATCAGACATGAACAAAGTGTGAGGGTAGAAATTTACTAAGAACCATTTACCATCAGGAGACCAATCGTAATACTGATCGCCATCAGTGTATGAATAATTCCATTTAGCATCAAGAATAGTGCGAATCTTCTTGCTCTTTAAGTTTATTACTTTAAGAGTAGTACGTTCTTCAAGAAAAGCAACTTCTTTTCCATCAGGAGAGAATTTTGCTTGGAAAGTTTCAGGAGTGGTTTCTAATATAGCCTCTTCTTCTAAAAGGGTAGAGTTGGCAAAGGTTGTTTCTAATTCGCGAACTATTTTGGTTTGGTATAAATTCCAACTACCTTTTCTTTCTGATGCATAAAGCAAGGCTTTACCATCAGGACTGAAACTTACACTACGTTCCTGTTCGGGAGTGTTAGTAATTCTTTTGGTCGTACCATAGTCAACAGAAGTGACAAATACTTCGCCACGAACAATGAAAGCAACTTCTTTTCCATTGGGAGCAACGGACATTTCGCTAGCGCCACTTCTCATTTGTTTAAAAGCAATCGGATTTTCTTTGCTATCTGTATTAATATTAATATCTATTTTTTTTGCTATCCCATTAGAAGTCTGTGTGTAAATATCTCCATTGTAAGAGTAAGCAAGTGTATTATTATCGGCAATACTTATAAAACGAACAGGGTGTTTTTTAAATTTTGTTACTTGAGTTAAGTTGGATGCATCGTTAATTGGAGCTTTCCAGATATTTAAGCTCCCTGTTTTTTCTGAAAGATAAAAAACCTCTTTATTGTTAGGGCTAAATATTGGGTTTAAGTCTTCACCCTTAAAAGAAGAAAATTTCTTATGTGTTTTGTTTGTTGTATCATAAATCCAAATATCACGAGTTACCGAAGATGTATGATGCTTTCTCCATTGGCTTTCGTATCCTTTTACATCTTGATATACTAATAAACTTTTATCTGAGTTGTAATTTGCAAAAAGTGCAGGTGAAGTTAGAATTTGATTTTCTCGTCCTCCATTTACCGATATGCTATATAACTCTGGAACAGCTCCTGATGGAAACATTGCATTTTTTGGAGTATCGCTAATAAGTCCTGAGAATAATATGAATTTTCCGTCTGGAGTAAAGCTACTTGGTTTTTCATTACCCGAATTAAAAGTGATTCTTTTTGGGCTTCCACCTTCAATAGAAATTGTGAAGATATCGAAATTTCCAAATCGATTCGATGCGAATGCAATCGTCTTATTATCTGGAGACCAAACAGGTTGAGTGTCGTAAGCAGAATTAGAGGTTAGAGCAGTTGCCATACCACCTTGTGCGTCTACTTTAAAAATATCTCCTTTATATTGGAAAACCAATGTTATACCATCAGGTGAAATTGCTGGATAGCGTAGCCAAGTTGGAGCTTCTGCACCTAAAAGACTCTTTGCTAATGCAACTAAGAAGGTTGTAATGAAAAATAACTTTTTTATCATATCTCAGTTTGTTGGTTAAGTAATAGAAAAATCTATTGTCCATTAATAATTGGTATGAAAAGCAGACTTCTTTTTTTATCATAAATTATGCCAAAGGGCGTATCGGTCACGTTGTTAGATTGTAAGTAGATTGAGAGAGGTGATTGTTTGTTCGATGACGAACAAAAGGTGTACGGTTTCGTACTCTGAGAGACAAATTAATTTAGCAGAATTTGAATTAACGACAATCAAGTCTCACTGTTAAGCATAATACTTGATGTCTAATTGTTTAAACGTCATTAAATTCTTTTGGGTATTCGACACAGCCATAAACGTTTTTTAGGCTTCCTTTTTCTAGCTCGAGAGCCATGAAATTAGCATCAGGAACTTCGAAAGGACAGGTGATTTGGAATTGACTCGCTGGAGTGAATTTAAATTTTGGATAATAGTTTTCGTGACCTAAAACAATGACAGATTCGTAACCAAGTTTTGTTGCTTTTTGTAAGCCTTTTTTTATCAATTCTGAACCAATGCCTAAGCCTTGTAATTCAGGAATTACGGACATTGGGGCAAGAGCAAGCGATTCAAATTCTTCATTTCCATTTTTGATGATAATCTTGCTGAAAAGAATATGACCAATAATCTCATTCCCCATGCAAGCGACTAGAGATAAATCCTTAATGAAATTTCTATTCTTACGTAATTTTATGATTAAGTTTCCTTCATTTTCTTGCCCAAAAGCCATATCATTAATCATCGATATAGCTGAAATGTCATTTTTGTATTCAGGGCGAATTTGAATATTCATCGTTTATTTTTTAGGTTCAGAATGACGATAAATATACGAAAGATGAGATACAAACAATATTAACTTATTCTAATCTCAAAGTTAAGTCACTTGAGCATGATACCAAAATTGAGGTAGAGTCAGCTATGAGTGGATTTGTACGATCTATAAATCCAATTGAACTCCAACTAACAAGCGAGGCATCCATTTGGGTTGGTCAATTGCTTTGTTGGCGTCTTTATATCGAAATTTACTATCAGTATCTTCGTTGGTGCGAGTGTTTACGTTATCATTGTTAGGATAGTATGCTGTATCATGACCTTTCAATTTAGTGGAAAGAAAATAATCTAAACCTCCAGTAATGACTAATTTAAGATTATCTGAGATTTTGTAGTGACTTTCTAATCCTCCTCCAAATCCAAATTGAGAGGAGATTACATCGAAATCTTCATTGCCTCCAACATATTTAAAATTCCCTTTAAATTTAGAATAGCGAGGACCTATAAACCAGTAAGAGGATGAATTTCCCATCAATGTAATTGGCTTTAATAAATCAATTCTCATATCAATATTATGCCCTTTTTTTTCGGGAACACCATTGGTTGCATTATTGATGAAAATACGACGAGCATCCGATGAATTACCTGGACTTAACCAGGTATATCCAATTCCCAATCGGATATCAAAAGGAAAATCTTTAGAAAGATTATTGAACACAAGATTAGCACCTAAACCAAATCCCCGGTTTAATCCTGTCATAAATTGGAAATCTGTTTTTTCTTTAAAAGGAGTTTGTTTCTGACCATTAGCGACAGAAAATGGTATGATTGTAAGGAATAATAGTAGCAGCTTAAGCTGAATCTTGGATTGTAACATGATGATAAAATAAATTAGAGGTTTGGGATATAACGAATTGAAGTAATGTATATTGCCTAATTATATGATAAGAATTGGAATACATCAATGTTTTTTTTGATAGGCTATATCACTAATGAAAAAATATTTTTTTATTTTTAGAAAATAATATAGTGTGATATTTACCTGTCTATCAGTGTTTTAATGTTGATGTAGACTGCTTGTTAAGAAGCATTGTAAGGATGTTTGATTTGGATATTAAAAAAACATCTCTACATTTGTTCACAGTTATAAGAGAAGAAACCTCGATTTAGAGGCTATAATTTATACAGAAGAAGTGAGAGACAGGCTCGATGACCTTCTGACAACCGCGGTTCCAAAACCGAAAGGTGTCAAATCCTGACCAAGTAATTGGTGAATATAAATTAGATAATTATGAAGACAGAAAATCACGACATCAATCAGGTAGTTCCTCAGGGACTAAAATTACATTTGCAACTACATAGTACATCTACTCAGATGATGCGAATGCAGATGGCTATGCGATAACGCATTCTGTCTATAAAATTTCTATTTTTTTTAGATGCCGGTGCGTATAAAATAACTCCGATCCAGGAACTCAAAACATTTACATTTTGTTGTTAAGCCTTTCTAATCTATTGATTAGGATTCAGGTCTGTACAATTTTTTTTCGAATAAGTTTAAATTGCTTATCTGATTGTATACTGAACTGTAATATTTTTGTTCTATTGTGAGCAAGTATACCAACTCTCACCCAATTCAATTAATTCCATAAAAAAAGTAACTAGAACGTAATATTTCTTAAGGGGAATACTACATCCAAAAATGAGATAACTATGTCTGAAAATTTAAGATACGAAACACTACAAGTACACGCAGGTCAGGAAGTTGATGCAGTAACTAACTCCAGAGCAGTTCCATTATACCAAACAACAGCTTATACATTCAATGACTCTAAGCACGCTGCAGACCTATTTGGTTTAAAGCAATTCGGGAATATTTATACCCGTTTACAAAATCCAACTAACGATGTTTTCGAGAAGCGAATTGCCGCTCTTGAAGGCGGTGTTGCCGCCGTTGCAACTGGTTCTGGTCAAGCAGCACAGTTCCTAGCATTAACAAATATTTTGGAAAGTGGTGATAACTTTATAAGTGCTGCACAAGTTTACGGAGGAACTTACAACCAGTTCAAAGTTCAATTTAAACGATTGGGTATTGAATGTCGATTTGTTGATATCGATGAGCCAGAAACAATTGTGCCTTTGATTGATGAAAATACAAAAGCAATTTATGTAGAGGCTTTACCTAATCCAAAGTTTTCTATTCCTGATTTTGAAAAGGTTTCAGCCATTGCAAAAAAATACGATTTGCCTTTAATCGTTGACAATACGCTTGGAGCAGCAGGATATTTATTTCGACCTATTGATCATGGAGCCAATGTGGTTGTGCAATCGGCAACGAAATGGATTTGTGGACATGGAACAGCTGTTGGGGGTGTGATTGTCGATGGTGGAAACTACAATTGGGGAAATGGAAAATTCCCTCAATTTAGTGAGCCTTCAGAAGGATACCATGGTTTGGTATTCTGGGATGTTTTTGGATCGGAAGGGCCATTTGGTAATATTGCTTTTGCAATTCGTGCTCGTGTTGAAGGTCTTAGAGATTATGGTTGTTCGCAAAGTCCGTTCAACTCGTTCTTACTGTTGCAAGGCTTAGAAACCTTATCTCTTCGTTTAGATCGACATATTGAAAATACTTATGCATTGGCTAAGTGGTTAGAAGAGCAAAATTGGGTTGAGAAAGTGAATTATCCAGGTTTACCATCGAGCCCTTACTACGAAATAGGGAAGAAATATTTTACTAAAGGAGCAGGTTCAGTTCTGACTTTCAAAGTTAAAGGTGGAAAAGAAGTTGCTGATAAATTGGTCGATGGTGTTGAGTTGCTATCTCATGTAGCCAATCTTGGCGATGCTAAAACTTTAATCATTCATCCTAGTTCTACAACTCATGAGCAATTAAGTTTAGAGGAACAAAAAGACTCAGGTGTTGAGCCTGGATTATTGAGAATCTCAGTTGGTATAGAGCATATCGATGATATTAAAGCTGATATTAAGCAATCTATTGAGAAAGCTATTTAAAAGTTGTTGAAAAATTAGTCTGTATGATTTGTTCCAGTTGGGTTTAGTCCCTTTGTTTTTTTACCCAACTGGAATATCATCATTTTTTTTCAAGAGTTTAGCTATAAGGCTTTTCAAAATACAAGAAACAAACACAACAAAACCAAGTGGATCCAAAATATTTCAAATATAAAGAAGGTTTAATCTTAGAGTCCGGACAACTGCTCGAAGATGTAACTATAGCCTATCACACTTATGGGGAGTACAATCCTGATAAAAACAATGTGATATGGGTTTGTCATGCTCTAACTGCAAATTCGGATGTATTCGATTGGTGGGCAGGATTGTTTGGCGAGGATGACTTCTTTAATCCAAAGGAGCACTTTATTGTTTGTGCTAATATTTTAGGGTCATGCTATGGAAGCACTGGCCCTTTAAGTATTAATAGCAAAATAGGAAAACCTTTATATCACGATTTTCCTCAATTGACTGTTCGCGATTTGGCAGCAGCTCATGAGTTGTTGAGACTTGAACTTGGGATAGAAAAAATTCACACACTTATCGGAAGTTCGTTAGGTGGAATGCAAGCTCTAGAGTGGGCTTACAACTTGAATGGACATTTGGATCATTTGGTGTTTTTGGCGAGTAATGCACAACACTCACCTTGGGGTATAGCTTTTAATGAATCTCAAAGAATGGCTATTGCAGTTGATCCAACTTGGAAAGAATCAGACGAGAGTGCTGGTTTGGAAGGTATGAAAACAGCACGTTCTATTGCCTTGTTGAGTTATAGAAATTATCAGACTTATCAGGATACTCAAAGTGAAACAGATCATGATAAACTGGATAATTTTAAAGCTAGTTCATATCAAAACTACCAAGGTTTGAAATTGGCAAATCGCTTTAATGCTTATTCCTATTGGGAATTATCCAAAATAATGGATGGGCATAATATTGGGCGAGGGCGAATTTCTCCTGAGAAGGCATTAAATAAGATAAACGTAAAAACATTGGTTATTGGTGTGGCGTCGGATTTGCTTTTCCCAATAGCAGAACAAAAATTTATAGCTCAACATATACCAAGAGCAGAGTATGTTGAAATTGATTCACTGTACGGGCATGACGGTTTCTTATTGGAACAAAAACAATTAACAAAGGTTATTCAATCATTTTATAAATAAGGAATTACAATGAGTAAGAAGTTAAAAATTGGAGTATTTGGTTTTGGAGTTGTGGGTTCTGGTTTAGCTCATGTTTTAAAAAATTCTAAGGGGCTCGATGCCTCAATTGTAAAGGTTTGTGTAAAAGATCCTACTAAGGAACGCGATTTAGCTCCAGAGGTTTTAACTCTGAATTCAGACGATATTTTGAATGACCCTGAAATTAATGTTGTTGCTGAGCTGATTGACGATGCTGATGAGGCTTACAGAATTGTAAAAAAAGCACTTCAGAATGGAAAACATGTGGTCTCAGCTAATAAAAAAATGTTGGCTTATCATATCGAAGAGTTGATTCAACTGCAATGGGAGAACAAGGTTTCCTTCTTATACGAAGCATCGGCTTGTGGCAGTATTCCAATTATCCGTAACCTAGAAGAATATTACGATAATGACTTACTTCAATCCGTTAGTGGTATATTGAATGGCTCATCAAATTATATTTTAACCAAAATATTCAATGAGAATTTAGACTATAATGTAGCCTTGAAACAAGCACAAGATTTAGGATTTGCTGAGAGTGACCCAACATCTGATGTTGAAGGCTTCGACACACTTTATAAGCTAATTACGCTTACAGTACATGGTTTTGGTTTGTTTGTTCATCCTGATCAAGTATTTAATATCGGTATTTCAAGATTGACAGCTAATGATATTCAGTTGGCATCGCAAAAAGGTTATAAGATTCGTCTGTTAGGAAAAGTGACTAAGGTTAATGGGAATCACGTCAACTTAATGGTTGCACCAAAATTTGTGAAACCAACAGAGCATGCCTATACGGTCGAAGATCATTATAATGGTGTGTTGATTCAAGGTAATTTTTACGACAACCAGTTTATGTATGGCAAAGGAGCCGGATCGCATCCAACTGGCTCGGCAGTTTTGTCAGATATTACGGCTTTGGCTTATAATTATAAGTACGAATACAAGAAGTTGAAGTACTATGGAGGCTTGGAATATACCAACGATATGCCAGTTCAAATCTATTTGAGATATTCAAAGAAAGAAGATTTAGATCTTTTTGAATTTACCGAAGTGACTGAATCTTTAACAGGTAAAGACTTTAACTACGTTATTGGTAACATCAATCTTTCAAGTCTGATGAAGATTAAGAATCAGTTGATCGATAAGGATATTTTCTTGGCTTATTTGGGCGACGAATAGTTTTTCTTGTTAATAATTATCAGATGAATAATTAGGTATGATGTGAATTCATCTGATAAGTTCAGCTGACACATTTACTTTTCTACTCATTTACACATTCACACATCATCATGATCATATATAAGTTTGGTGGGGTATCAGTAAAAGATGCAGCTGCCATAAAAAATATTAGCAATATTATTGGAGAGGCAAAAGGACCTTTAGTCGTTGTGATTTCTGCAATTGGTCAAACGACCAACTTGATAGAAGGAATTATCGATGCACATTATTCAGGGAAAGCTAATGTTAATGCCTTGTTTGAAGAGCTGAAAGAAAAACACCTGACCCTGACGCTTGATTTGTTCGATGAGTTCCCTCAAGATTTGTTAGATAAGCTTCAGTCTTTTTTTACAGAGATAGAAACTCGATTGTCTAAACCTTTTAGTGAGTCTTTTAATTTTGAGTACGATCAATTGATTGCATTTGGAGAGCTTTTATCAACAACAATCGTTTCGGCATATTTAAACCATATAGGTCAAAAGAACAAGTGGGTTGATATTAGAAAGTATTTAGATGCTGATGACAAATACCGTGATGCCAATATTATTTGGGATAGTTCAGAGACGAAAGTAAAGCAGAAATTCAAAGCCGAAAATAACTCACTTTATATCACACAAGGTTTTATTGCTTCCGATTTTAAGGGGAATACGTGTTCTCTAGGTCGCGAAGGTTCAGATTATACAGCTGCTATTTTGGCTTATCTTCTAAATGCTGATAAAATGATTATTTGGAAAGATGTATTGGGTGTTTTAAATGCAGACCCAGATTACTTCAATAATACAACCAAGCTCGATTTGATTCCCTATCAGGAAGCAATTGAATTGTCGTATTATGGAGCAAGTGTTATTCATCCGAAGACTATAAAGCCTTTGCAGGCAAAACAGATTCCTTTATGGGTTAAATCCTTTATTAAGCCAGAGCAAGAAGGCACTTTAATTACAAAGGGAGATTTGCCTCAGCCATTATTGCCTAACTTTATAGTAAAGAAAAAGCAGGTTTTGATTAGTATCAAGCCTCTTAACTTTTCTTTTATTGGTGAGAATGATTTATTTTTCGTATTTTCTCTTATCAATAAGTATGGTGTGAAACTGAACTTTACGCAGAATACAGCTGTAAGTTTTGTGTTTTGTGTCAACCACTCATTTCGATTTATCAATGACTTAATTGATGATCTGAAATTGAAATATGATGTTGAACGCGAAGACGGATTAGAATTGATAACGATTCGTCATTATACACCAGCTACTATTACCGAAATAACCGTGGGACATCGAATTTTAATAGAGCAAAAAAATAAGAATACCGCAATATTTTTAAGTCAAGGCAGTGTACAAGTACCTGTTGATGACGATTGTTGTTTACAAGAAAAAAGACAATAAGATGACATCGATAAAGGATATAATAAAGAGAGAAATTCTGGTTTTGGATGGAGCTATGGGAACCATGATTCAGGCTTTTGAATTATCAGAGTCTGATTTTCGTGGCGATCGATTTGCTAATTCTACTTTTGATCAGAAAGGGCATAACGATTTATTGACTCTGACAAAGCCTGAGATTATAAAATCGATTCATACCGATTTTTTAAAAGCAGGAGCTCATATTCTTGAAACGAATACTTTCAATTCCAATGCCATTTCTCTTATTGACTATGGTTTAGAAGAATTGGCTTATGAATTAAATTTCGAAGCGGCAAAAAATGCTCGCAAAGCTATCGATGAAATTTTAAAAGAGGATGATTCAAGACCTCGATGGGTTGCTGGTGCAATTGGTCCAACCAATAAAACAGCATCTATGTCGCCCAAGGTTGAAGATCCTGGCTATCGCGATGTGTCTTTCGACGATTTGGTTGAGATTTACAAAGTTCAGATTAGTGGTCTGCTTGATGGTGGTGTTGATGTTTTGTTGATAGAAACCATTTTTGATACGCTTAATGCGAAGGCCGCTGTTTTTGCTGCTGATGAAATTTTGGCAGAAAGGAATCTTGATACGCCAATCATGCTTTCTGGAACCATTACAGATAATAGTGGTAGAACACTTTCTGGTCAAACTTTGGAAGCTTTTGTAACTTCAATGAAGTCGGATCGACTCTTAAGTTTAGGTTTGAATTGTGCTTTTGGAGCGAAGGATTTGATTCCATATATCGAACAGTTAAATAAGTTGATTCCTGTTTATGTGAGTGTTTATCCAAACGCAGGTTTACCAAACGAACTGGGAGAATACGACGAAACAGCTGAAACAATGACTTCAGACCTTCAAATTCTTTTGAAAGGACAGAAGGTTAATATTGTAGGCGGATGTTGTGGAACCCGTCCAGAGCATATAAAAGCATTGGCAGATGCTGTTAAAGGAGAAAGACCACGTCAGTTACCTATTATAGAACCCGAAACTCGCTTGAGTGGTTTGGAGATGTTAAGAATTAACTCGCTATCGAATTTTGTGAATGTAGGCGAACGAACTAATGTGGCTGGTTCTCGAAAGTTTGCTCGTTTGATAGGAGAAAAAAAATACGAAGAGGCTTTATCAATTGCACGAAATCAGGTTGAAAATGGGGCTCAAATCATCGATATTAATATGGATGATGCCATGTTGGATGCTGAGGCTGAAATGGTCACTTTTCTAAAATTGGTGGTTTCTGAACCAGAGATTTCTCGTGTGCCTATCATGATAGATTCCTCAAAATGGTCGGTGTTAGAAGCAGGATTGAAATGCGTACAAGGTAAGTGTGTGGTAAATTCAATCTCCATGAAAGAGGGAGAAACTGAATTTATTGCTCATGCTCGAAAGATAAAGCGATATGGTGCAGCAGCTGTTGTTATGGCTTTCGACGAAAAAGGTCAGGCCGATACATTCGAGCGACGCATCGAAATTTGCAGTAGAGCTTACAAACTATTAACCGAACGTGTCAATTTCCCCCCTGAGGATATCATTTTCGACCCGAATGTATTGGCTATTGCAACAGGTATCGAAGAGCACAACAATTATGCTGTCGATTATATAAAAACGGTAAGCTGGATTAAAGCCAACTTGCCCTATGCGAAAATAAGTGGTGGTATTAGTAACCTGTCTTTCTCTTTTCGAGGGAATAATACGGTGCGCGAGGCCATGCATTCTGTCTTTCTTTATTATGCCATAAAGGAAGGTCTCGATATGGGGATTGTTAATCCGGGCATGCTGCAAATTTACGATGAAATTGAGCCAAATCTTCTAAAAAAAGTTGAAGATGTTGTTCTTAATCGTCATCATGAGGCTACTGAACAACTGATTGAGTTTGCTGAGAATGTGAAATCGGGAGGTAAAATTCAAGTGAAAACGGATGCTTGGAGAGAGAAGCCTGTAAAAGAGCGTTTATCTTATTCTTTAGTAAAAGGAATAACAGATTATATCGATGAAGATGCCGAGGAAGCTCGTCAGAATTACCCTAGATCTCTTGAAGTAATTGAAGGTCCTTTGATGGATGGGATGAATATTGTTGGTGATCTTTTTGGATCAGGAAAAATGTTCTTGCCACAAGTTGTGAAATCAGCTAGGGTAATGAAAAAAGCAGTCGCTTATCTTCAGCCTTTTATCGAAGAGGAGAAAAAAGGCTTAGCAGCAAGTAATGCAGGTAAAATTCTCATGGCAACCGTAAAGGGAGATGTTCACGATATCGGTAAAAATATTGTTGGCGTTGTATTGGGTTGTAATAATTTTGAGGTCATCGACCTTGGTGTTATGGTAACTTGTTCTAAAATATTGGAAGTTGCTGTAACTGAAAAAGTTGATGCCATTGGTCTAAGTGGATTGATTACACCATCGCTCGAAGAGATGGCCTTTGTTGCTAAAGAAATGGAACGATTGGGATTAGATATTCCATTGGTTGTGGGTGGAGCTACAACTTCAGAATTGCATACGGCTGTTAAAATTGAACCCAATTATTCAGGAGGCGTTGTTTGCGTAAGCGATGCTTCAAAATCGGTAGGTGTGTTCAAAAACTTATGTAATAAAGATAAGCGAGAAGCCTTTTTAAAAGACGTTCACAATAAGTATGACGCTATTCGTGAGGCTTATGCCAAAGAAAAGCCAGCAGAATATTTTACGATAGAACAAGCTCGTGCTAATAAAGAGAAAATTGATTGGAGTACAGCCCCAATTTATAAGGCGAATAAACCTGGTTTGCAGGTAGAGCGTAAGTTTCCAGTAAGCGAAATACGTAAGTATATCGATTGGACTTTCTTTTTTGTGGCTTGGGACCTTAAGTGCATGTATCCCGAAATTATGGAAGATGCTCAGTTTAAGGATGAAGCAAAGAAGTTATTCGACGATGCCAATTTGATGTTGGATGAAATTGAAGAGAAAGCTTTGATTGAGGCAGCTGCCGTTTTCGGATTATTTCCAGCTAATTCTCTTGGCGATGATATTGTCATTTACTCCGATGAAAATAGGACCTCTGAGTTAACTCGGTTTACCAATATACGCCAGCAAGAGAAGTTTCCTAAAGGCTTAAGTAACCTTTGTTTATCAGATTTTGTTGCACCAGTTGAATCTGATCGTATCGATTATATTGGTGCATTTGTTGCCACAGCAGGTTTGGGTATAGAGGCAAATTTAGAGAAATATGCTGCTGATTTGGATGATTATAAGAGCATCATGATTAAGATACTTGCCGATAGATTGGCAGAAGCTTACACCGAATTGCTTCACGATAGAGTTAGAAGTCAAGATTGGGGATATGCTTCAAACGAAGATCTAACGATTGAAGAGAAACTTCGCGAAAAGTATCAGGGAATTCGTCCTGCATTTGGTTACCCATCATTACCCGAACATTCTGAAAAGCAAGTGCTTTGGGACTTTTTAAAGGTGGAAGAAAATATTGGTGCTACGCTTACCGAGAATTTTGCCATGTATCCAAGCGCAACGGTAAGTGGCATGTATTTCGCACATCCTGATACTCTCTATTTTAGCATAGGTAAAATTCAGGACGATCAGATTAAGGATTATGCCAAAAGAAGAAATATGAGTGAAGAACAAGCTCAACACTATTTAAAATCAATATAAAATTTAACTATTAACCCATTAAGGTGGTCAACCACAATAAAACGACCATCTTGATACTTTGAAACTAGAAATGAAAGTAATTGACCATATTAACCAAGCCATAGAAAAGAAAACCACACATTTCTCTTTTGAGCTTCTGCCACCCCGTAAGGGAAATAGTATCTATAAAGTTTTCAATACCATTGATAAACTTAAGGAGTTCGATCCTAAGTATATCAATATAACCTCCCATTGCGACGAGGTGATTTTTGCGGAATCGGCAAATGGTTCTTTCCAAAAGAAGTTGACCAATAAACGTCCTGGTACGGTTGCAGTGGCTGCTGCCATTAAGAATAAGTATAAAGTCACCGTTGTTCCTCATGTTATCTGTCAGGGGTTTACACCCGAAGAAACGGAGAATGCTTTAATCGATTTGAACTTTCTTGATATTCAAGATCTTCTTCTTTTAAAAGGTGATTCATCAAAGCGTCATGAGTTTACCGCTAAGGACTCGGGACACAACTATGCTATCGATCTTATCGAACAAGTTAATCAGGTTAACCATGGCGATTATTTGGATGGAACACATACCGAAGCTTTCGAAACACCCTTTTCATATGGTGTAGCCGGATATCCTGAGAAGCACGAACAAGCGCCTAATCTCGATTCCGATATTTATTTCCTAAAGAAAAAGGTAGATGCAGGAGCAGAATATATTGTAACGCAAATGTTCTTCGATAACCAGAAATTCTTCGACTTCGAAAAGAAAATTCGTGCGGCGGGTATTACGGTGCCCCTGATTCCAGGAATTAAACCAATTTCAGCACTTAGTCAATTGAATCTATTACCTCAGGTTTTCAAAGTAGATATACCAGAGGCACTTGCTGCTGAAGTCCGAAAATGTAAAACCAACGATCAGGTAAAAGCTCTCGGAACGGAATGGGGAATACATCAGAGTAAGGAGCTTATAAAACACGGGGTGCCCTCTTTGCACTTCTATTCTTTTATGGCCAGCAACTGTGTTCGAGATATTGCTAAAGAAATTTTTTAGCTATTATAAGCAATCTTGCTTAACACAATTTCCCCTCCTTATTTTAAGGAGGGGTGGATGATTTTCTGAGGTACGAGGAAAAAACAGACGGGGTGGTTTTAAAATATTATCCCAATGAGAGACCATCTCTCCTTCGTCCAAATCTAGGACTCAATCTTTCTTTCTAAAAAAATGAGAGAAAGATTGAACTTTTAGTCACAGATAATTTAATTATGTGTTCATAATTCCAATAATTATCCCTTAGGTTTGTCTAGCCAATGAAATGTGACAGTAAGATATCAATAACTTAAAAATTTGTGCAAATTTGAGGACAATAATCAGGGCAAACTCACACTTTTATTCAGGTCAAACGCATTTAAAACTGATACTGCAATAAATCAAGCAGCAGAGCTGCGTCATATTTGTAGCTATAGG
>JADGEF010000195.1:0-3174 GCA_016744515.1 Marinifilaceae bacterium
TTAGCGTCTTTCTGTCTTAGCGTTCCCCTTTCACAAGTCCAAATCACATGATTATAAAATTTGCAGAATGAACATATTCTATTCATAATTCATGTATCACTTTGGCTTAAGAACTATAAAATGGTAATTAGATGTTCACCCTAAGTTTAATTTGATATTGTAATTGCTAATTAAGCAAAATACTTTACATTTGTTATTTGAAATTATTCTAAATTAACGTGTCGAAATAAAATGAATAAAATTACAACTCTTATCCTATTCATAGGTCTTAGCCTAGGATTTCAGTCATGTAGTTCAAAACAAAATAAAATTGACGACAAACTAATTTCGGTTAGTATACTCCCTCAAAAATATTTTATTGAGCGTATTGCAGGTGACGATTTTAAAGTTAACGTGCTTATTCCTCCTGGGGCAAGTCCTGCTAGCTATGAGCCTACGCCAAAGCAAATGAAGGATATGTCAAAATCTGCAACTTACTTAAGAATCGGACATATCCCATTCGAAAAGGCTTGGTTAAATAAACTGTTTGAAGGAAACGATCATATTAAGAGTCTTGATATGTCTGAAGGTATTGAGCTTATTAGAGGTCCTGAAGTTCGTCATGGCGACCATTTTCACGAAGGTGGAATCGATCCACATATTTGGTCATCGCCAAAAACAGCAAAACAACTTATTGCAAATACTTTTAAAGCCTTGGTTCAATTGGCTCCTGAAAAAGAGCAGGAATACACAAGCAACTATATGAAACTGATGTCTGATATTAATGTGATGGATAAAGGTGCTGAAGCAATCTTTGCTCAAATGCCTAAAAAGGTATTCATGATATACCACCCTGCTCTTTCGTATATGGCTAGAGATTACAATCTGACTCAAATTTCAATTGAGCACGATGGTAAAACACCTTCGCCAGCTCACATGAAAAACATGCTCGACTTAGCTAAAAAGCACAAAATCAAAACGGTGTTTCTTCAAAAGCAATTCAATATCGACAATGCTAAAGTCATTGCCAAAGAGATTAATGCCGAATTGATTCAAATTGATCCGCTTAGCGCAGACTGGTTGGCTGAGATGAACCGAATTATGGGCTACTTAAAAAAGTAAATGAGTGAGATTGTTATTTTGTGAATTTGAAATTCATAACTCGTAATTCATAATTAACTTGATACTTGTAACTTAGTGCTTTCTGCAAAATACTTCGTATTTTGTATCTGCTCAAATCAACAAAAACAAAATGACCAAATTACTGGAACTGAAATCGGTTTATGCTGGTTACGACAATAAAATTGTCTTAAAAAATGTCAACCTAACGGTTAAGGAAAATGATTTCGTAGGAATTATTGGTCCTAATGGTGGAGGGAAAACAACCCTACTTAAGGTTATATTGGGATTAATAAAGCCCATCGAAGGTCAGGTTACATTCAGCAATATCGACGATAAGCTTATCGGTTACCTTCCACAGATAAATACCATCGATAAGAAGTTTCCAATACCCGTGCGCGAAGTTGTTTTATCGGGCTTAATGTCTCGTAAAAAGTTATTTGGAAGATACAGAAGTGAAGATAAAGAGAAAGCTAAAGTTTTAATGGAGCAAATGGGTGTTCTTCATCTTAAAAATAAGAATATTGGAGAACTATCTGGAGGGCAATTGCAACGCGTATTCCTATGCAGAGCCATTATTTCTGATCCTCAGATTTTAATTTTGGATGAACCAGATACTTACGTCGATAGTCATTTTGAAACAGAATTATATGGTGTCTTAGATCAGCTAAACGACCATATGGCCATTATAGTAGTTTCTCACGATGTTGGAACCATAAGTTCGCATGTAAAAACCATTGCTTGTGTAAATGGAAGCTTGTGTTATCACGATTCCAATATAATTAGCCAAGAACAGCTCAAAACATACAACTGCCCTATCGATTTGATTACTCATGGTGAGGTGCCTCATCGCGTTTTGAAAAAACACTAAAGGCAAACTAATCCGTAACAGACAATTTGAAATCAGAATTTCATGAACGAAATAATTGAATTATTAAGTTATACTTTTTTCCAAAATGCCATGGGTGCAGCCATTCTGGCTAGCATATCTTGTGGAATTATTGGAACTTATATTGTAGCTCGTCGCATCGTTTTTATAAGTGGTGGTATTACGCATGCATCCTTTGGAGGAATTGGCATTGCTTGGTTTCTAGGCTTAAATCCTGTTCTAGGTGCTGCAGTATTTGGCGTATTTTCAGCCCTTGGAATCGAATGGGTATCGAAAAAAACGGATGTTCGACAAGATTCGGTTATTGGTATTCTTTGGGCGCTTGGAATGGCTCTGGGAATTATATTCATCTATATGACTCCTGGTTATGCTCCTAACCTCATGTCTTATCTTTTTGGTAGCATACTCACAGTTTCGAGCCTCGATCTTTACCTACTTTCAGCCTTGTGCGTAATCACCATATTGGTTTTTGCATTTATGATGCGTCCTATTGTATATGTCGCTTTCGACGAAAGCTATGCTCAAACACATAAAGCTCCCGTGCAATTTCTCAATTACTTGATGATTGCCTTAGTTGCCTTGGCTATTGTTCTAAACATTCGCGTTGTGGGTATTATTCTGGTTATTTCGTTTTTAACCATTCCTCAAACCATAGCCAATATGTTTACACAAGATTTTGGTAAAATGATTGTTGGAGCTATTGGTTTTGGTATACTTGGTTCCCTTTTAGGACTCTTTATGGCTTATAAACTGAATGTACCATCGGGTGCAACCATTATATTCTCTTTCGTTATCTTGTTTATTATCGCCAAGGTGGTACAGCTAAGTCTCTTAAAACTTGGATCCAAATTATAAATTAAGAATTATGAGTTATGAATGAGCGGTGTATTGAGCTTGTCGAAATATGAAAGTGCCTAGAGTACTTAAAGTATTTATAAGTGCCTTAAGTTAAAAATATGAGAAGAAAACCTGTTAGCGTGCAACGTAGTTGTTCCTGACAGAGTTTTTAGGAGAAAAAAAGTTAAAAAGGAATAAATTATCATCAGTCTTAATTCTTGGTACTTGATTCTGAATAAGTGAATGATTTAGAACTGTAAAAAAAGGAACGCTAAGACAGAAAGACGCTAAGAAGATAATTATCAGTTACAAATTTAGGATTTGAATATGTTCATTCTGAAAATTATGTG
>JADGEF010000195.1:3274-4760 GCA_016744515.1 Marinifilaceae bacterium
GGAACTGTAAAAAAAGGAACGCTAAGACAGAAAGACGCTAAGAAGATAATTATCAGTTACAAATTTAGGATTTGAATATGTTCATTCTGAAAATTATGTGAATGTTCTATTTGGAACTGTAAAAAAAAGAGCGCTAAGACAGAAAGACGCTAAGAAGATAATTATCAGTTACAAATTTAGGATTTGAATATGTTCATTCTGAAAATTATGTAATTATGTGAATGTTTCATTTGGACTTGTAAAAAGGGAACGATAAGACAGAGAGACGCTAAGAATATTATTAGAAGTTATGAATTTAGAATCTGTGATAATTCGTATTAATTCGCAGCATCTGTATTTTATCACGCAAAAGGGATAGGAGCGAGAGAGACGCAAAATCTTGCGTCTCTTTGTCCTTTTTTTTCGGACAAAGAGCGAGTGCGGATAGCCCGCCCCGCAGGGGTTTGCCCAAATTAGTATTATAAGAGTGCATATCTGTGTTCTGGAAAAAAAGGCTAATTCCTTTTATTTAGAATTAGAATTAATAAATTAGCAAAAAATTTATCAGATCACATTAATGTGTAGACTAACAATCAGATCTGAAAAACATAGATATTCACAAACTAAACAACAAAATAGAAATGACTTACGATTTAATAGTAGTAGGAAGTGGACCAGGTGGTTATGTTTCTGCCATTAGAGGTGCACAATTGGGTATGAACGTTGCCGTAGTTGAGCGTGCTGAACTAGGTGGTATTTGTTTAAACTGGGGATGTATCCCAACCAAATCGTTATTAAAATCAGCTCAGGTTTACGATTATATGAAGCATTCTGCTGATTATGGTATTGCTGTAGAAGGTGAAATTAAGCCTGATTTTGAAAAAATTGTTGCTCGTAGCCGTGGTGTTGCAGACAAAATGAGTGCTGGTATTAAGTACTTATTAAAAAAGAATAAGGTTACTGTTATTAATGGTTTTGGAAAACTTACTGCTGACAAGCAACTTGAAGTTTTAGCTGAAGATGGTAGCAAAACTAACTACGAGGCTAAGCATATTATTTTAGCTACGGGTGCTCGCTCTCGCGAATTGCCAAACTTACCACAGGATGGTGAAAAAATTATTGGTTACCGTAAGGCTCTTACTCTAGAGAAATTACCTAAGTCGATGATTGTTGTTGGTTCTGGTGCTATTGGGTCTGAGTTTGCTTATTTCTATAATAGCCTTGGAACTAAGGTTACTCTTGTTGAGTTTATGCCTACTGTGCTTCCTATTGAGGATGAAGAAGTTTCTAAACAAATGGGACGTTCTTTCAAGAAAAGTAAGATTAAGGTGATGGTTAACTCATCGGTTGAGTCTGTTGAAGGAACTGAAGGTGACTTAAAAGTAAATATTAAGAATAAGAAAGGCGAAATTGAAATTCACGAATGCGAGATTGTTCTTTCGGCAGTAGGTATTGCTCCAAACACCGAGAACATTGGGCTTGAAGAAGCTGGTGTTGCTACTGAAAA
>JADGEF010000056.1 GCA_016744515.1 Marinifilaceae bacterium
ACGACCAATTCTATTATAGGCTTCTGCAGTTTTAAGCTTTACATCTGCTATTCGTTTAATAAAATATGAAATGTCGCTTTCGAAAATTCCATCTTCTTCAATTCGGTATCTTGCTCCTTTAGAATTACAAATAAATTTCCAAACCACAGGATAGGTTTCCAACCCAACAGTATCAATTTTGAAAGAATAGCTTTCGCCTCTGTAAGTATCACCGTCCCAAACCTCTAATTTATTAACAGCAGGTTGAAAGTAGTAATTACCCCCTTTATACTCAGGCAAAAAATATTCGCTGTAAAAGTTAGTTTGGCGGGTATTGAAATCGTACCTTAAATAAAACACCAATTCGCAATCTGCCTTTGCAGACAAAACGTTATTTGCAAAAATGCGAGTTAACCAATTTACTCCACCGTCTACACCTCTGTTTCCGACAGAAGAGCCCGAAGTCGATGTGCTTGCGGCTCTCGGGTTTGAAGATGATGAAGGTTCCAAAAAGTTAAACCACTCATAATCAACTGCCTTTCGTTGCAGTTGAACTTCATTATTCCCCCCGTTTAATTCAATCAGTTCATATTGTTCAATTGCAGCATTGTATTTATTTCGGTACATGTAAATATCACCTAGCAAAGCTCTGGAATACGCCATATTAACAGTAGTTCTGTTCCATTCTTTACCTAGTGCCTCATTCCAGCGATAAATTGTACGTAACATTTCTCCTTCTTCTAAAAAATCAAGTGTTGTTCCATTTGTAAGATCATCAATTTTTACGTCGTCCATACTATTAAATACATAGTTGGCCGCCCATAATAAATCTTTCTCTAAATGGTTCAGTATCTCATCTTTTCCAAATACAGGAACTTCTTTAATATCCTCAATCTCATTAATAGGCTCCAATGAAAAAGGAATATCCCCAAAGGTCCGAATCAAATCAAAATAACACTTGGCACGAATTGTTACTGCTTCGCTTTGTAATTGATGTACCAAATCACCACCATCGGCAATCATCTCTGGAACAACCTTACCCATTTCTCCAAAATGTTTCAGCGCTTCGTTACATTGCTGAATTAAATTATAATACCCCTTTGTACTCAAGTATTTATTACTTCCATTAAGGTCGAACATGTGAATCTTTTTCAAATCAAGATTTTTCTTTAGTCCTGGGCCCTCTTGTAAAAGGTCTCCTCTTACTTCACCCCACACGTAAGCATGTTCCATCACCGATTGCATTTTTGAATACAAACCAGCTTTTATAGCATATGCATCACCCAATGTTTGATAGAATTCTTCTTTGGCAACAATAGATTCAGCATCTTCCTTTAATATATCCTGGCATGAAAAAGCCACAAGTGCTACCGTAAATAGGGCGATGTTTTTATAAATATGTTTTAATCTCATCTTATTCTAGTTTTAAAGATTATAGCGCTAAGTTAATTCCAAACATTACCGATTTAGTTTGAGGTAAATTACCCAAATCAACCCCATTCATAAGTAAGTTTCCTGTGGCATTAACCTCTGGATATGCTCCTAAATAATTTGAAAAAGTTAATAAGTTATCAGCTGCAACATACACCTTCAGTCCTTTTAAAACTTTCTTAAAGTTATAGCCCAACTTAACATTTCTTAAACGAATAAACGAACCATCTTCAACCCAACGATCAGAAGCACGATTATTGCCTGTAGGATCCCCTAGTACAGCACGAGGAGTATTTGTAATATCACCCTCCTGTGTCCAGCGATTTAATACCGATGTTGCTTGATTATTTAAAGTAGACATTGACTCTGAATATTGTCTTGTCGCATTCCAAATTTCGTTACCCGTACGAAAATCAAACAACATTGAAAATTCAAAATTTCCAAATAAAACACTGGTGTTAATTCCTCCATAAATATCAGCATAACCATTACCCAAAACCTTCTGATCATTTTTGTCAATTTCATGGCTTCCATCTTGATTAACATAATGGAGATCTCCAGCTTTAAATGGAGCATAACCAACATTAATTAAGTCAATTTCGGTATTAGAAGAATATACATTTGGCATTGTCTCAAATCCGTAAAATGAACCAATTGATTCCCCTTCGCGAAGAATAGTTTGTACACCATTATAAGAGTACAGAATATCTTTCCCTCCAGGAAGTTTTTTCACCTCATTTTGATTAAATGTCAAATTTACTCCCAGCGACCATTTGAATGAATTATTATCAACTAACCACATATTTGCACTCAGCTCAACTCCTTGATTCAATACCTCTGCACCATTAAGTTGAACATATCCAACACCAGCCACAGGTGAAACTCCAGTTGGCACAACAATGTCTGATGTTAATCTATTGTAATAGTCTAGATTTACATTTAATCTGTTATTACAACTAATAAGATTAGCACCAATTGTAAATTCTCTTGTTGTTTCCCATTTTAACGCTGGATTCGCCAAATTTCCTTTTACAACACCACCATAATTTATGTAATTTCCTGGCACATAAAATTCTCTGGTTTGAAAAAGTGGTAAATCATCACTACTTCCAACAAATCCGAAAGATGTATTTATTTGAAATTTATTAATCCATTCACTGTCTCTTAAAAAATCTTCGTTTGAAATTCTCCATCCAGCTAAAAAACCAGGGAAAATCCCCACGGGGTTTTCACTACCAAATCGAGAAGAAGCATCAGCATTTACACTAAGTGTTGCAAAATACTTATCCTGAAAAATATAATTGGAAGACAGCAAAAATGATAAATTATTAACGTTGTGTTCTTTATAACCTGTAAAATCAATATCACTACCATCCATAGTTGTTTGATAATCGGTATTGGCATTAATATCTTCACCATAATAAACATCCATACGAGTAGCCTGAAAATTTAGCTTTGCATTTACATTTATAAAATGTGATCCCATACTCTTTTTATACGAAGCTAACCAGTTGTTATTTATTGATAAATAGTTACTAACACTTCTACCAGCAACTCTCGACTTCCCCTTAACTGGAACAACTCCCTTTCCTGGAATAAAATAAGCCTCTTTCTGGTCTTCAAGCACCATGCCTACATTCATCTTATAAAACCAATTTAAGTTAGGCTCGAACTCCATATAGGCCAAAATATTCAATTGATCTCTCTGGCTAGACATATCTTGTGTATTAATCAAAGCCACAGGATTTGTTTGATTCAATGCCCCATAATTATCATAAACCGCTGTATTTTCACCTCTTGTATTTTGCACATAGGGGGTCATTGTTGGTGTTTTTGATAAGGCTAATAAAACGGGATTGTATATTGAGTTCCCCTGTTCTATTTGATTTGTTTTAATATGAGAGATAGAAATACAGTTCCCGTATTTCAACTTCTTATTTAATTTATAATCTACATTTAATCGAGCAGTAAACCTATTCAAATCGGCATTCTTAATAATGGCCTTTTCGTTACGATTACTTAAAGATAAAACATACGAAGCTTTTTGATCGCCTCCAGAAATACGAAAATATGAATCCTGAAAAATTGCAGAATTATCATAAATTTCATCATTCCAAGATGTATTGTTATTATATCTTTCGTATTCTGCCGCATCTGGAGTATTGAATAAGAAATTTGGATATTCTGTGGCAATTTGATTTGCATCCCAGCCTGAATTAAATAATTGGCTGTACGCAAACAAACGATGTTGCTCAGCATTTAATAATTTGAATTCTTTTCCTGCCGAAGAATTCATCCCAGTAACAGAAGAAAACTCCATTTTAGTTTTCCCCATTTCACTTTGATGCGTATTAATAAGAATAACTCCATTTGCCCCGCGCGAACCATAAATTGCAGTAGCTGCAGCATCTTTTAAAAATGTTAACGATTCGATATCCTTAGGATTCAAATCAGCAAACGTATTCAAATCTCCGTTGTTAATAATTTGCTCAAGATATCTTTCCGACCTATAAACTAATCCATCAACAATTACCAAAGGGGCTCCTGTACCTGAAAATGAAGATGCTCCGCGCACAATCATATCGGTATATGCACCTGGCATACCACTTCGACTTGTAGAGTAAACTCCAGGTACAAGACCCTGAGTCATTGCATCAAACGATGTTTTGTTTACATTGTGTAATTCACTCTTATTCATATTAATGACTGATCCATTAATACGTTCCAAAGTATTGGCTCCAACAATTCCTTTAATAACTAGGTTGGGGTCTTTATGGAAATTTGAAACAAGACTGATGTTTAAATATGTTCTTTTATCGAGAAAAACTCTTTGAGAGTTATACCCAGGATAAGTAAAAACAAGCGTTACCTCACCATTGGGAACATCTATCTTAAACTCACCCTGTTCATTTGTGCTTATAGCCTCTCCTAATGAGAAATTTTCGAGACTTACATTTATTCCTTGAAGGGGGGTTTTATCTTGAGAAGAAACCACCACTCCTTTGACATACAAATTATCTTGAGCCAAGACGGTATTTGATGCAACAAGAAATATTAGTAGTAAAAATACGAACTGTAAATACTTCATATCATTCTGTATAAATAGTTTAACCTTGATTAAATTCATAAAAACTTGTTTTATTTTTAATGTTCAATATCATTTTCCCAAGGTTCAAATATGATTTTTTTTACTCTTAGAATTGCATTATTTTTAGTTTCCTCATCGCCAAGACGTTCTTCTACAATATCAATTCTAACCAATGTGTTTTTTTGATAAGTGTCAAAATTTAATATGCCTACTTCCTGTTTTAATAAAACAGGTGTTCCAGCAACTACCGATGTTGAATCATCGTAATTTAACAACGAATTAATAAGCACATCGTTTACTGATATTTTAACCAAATCGGTGTAACCACTATCAACTTCGTGCTCGATATACATTTTATATGTTGCTGCAGCTAATTCTTGAGGAACAGTAAAAAATAAATAGCCCCCTTCTTTATTCGATTCAGCATCAATACTCCATTGGGCAATAGAATTTTCTTTAACCAGCCTTGTATTATTCGAACGCGACGAAGTTGCCAGCGTAATATCATCAGAATCCCCCAAATTTAACTGAGTAAGCTTATAATAAGCATCGATTCTTGCTTGCACATTGGAATGATCAATTAAGATTGTGTCTATTTCGTGAATCAGTCCATTTGAGGTCCTAATGTTACCTTTAATCAAAGCTCCTTTAGGAATGGTTACAGGAATTCCATGAAAATGCTTATTTAAACCATCTGCAATAGTTAAAGAGTCTTTAACACCAGAAAAAATATGTGATCCTAAAAATTGTTTGAAAAGAGTTCTTTTTTCTTCTTCAATTATTTTATTACCTCTCAATATTTTTTCTAAATTTCCAAATGTGGCATTATATACATCATCTGCAAATGGTAAAACAGTATATTCTATAGATTCATCAAAAGGATTTAAGTATTCGTATTCTACCACTCCAGTAACCAAGACATCCGAATTTCCATTTTTATTTATTATGGAATACCCTTGTGAAACATCAATATTTTCGGAGGAGAAAAAGGAAAATAATTCACCAAATTTCGAATAATCATTCATGAAATTCTCACCCATCGATAATGCCGGAACGAACACATTTTCGAGAACATGAATAACTCCATTTTTTACAGCTATATCTGATGCTGATGCTTGCAATCCACCAAAATTCCCATTGAAACCCTGAAATGTTCCATTCTCGGTATAAACTATTTTTTTACCGTTTAAAGAATACAGAGATTTGCCCACTTTTAGCGCACTTTTAACAATGGTATTATCGTAAATATGATAGAGTATTACTTTTCTTTGCTCATCTTCAGACATTTCTGAAATAAGCTCACTTAAAGCCTCATCTTTTGGCGCCAAAATTGTAAATGGTCTTGCTTCATTAATTAAAACATCATATTTAAAGCTTATCATTTTATCGGCAAATAATCCGCAACCATTGGATTTTAGAAGAGAAATAAATTCTCCATCCGAGGTACTACTTTTATCATAGTATTTATCGTAAGTGTCGTCGCACGACACGCCTAATATTATTAAAAACATAACAAATACACCTATCTTAAGCCGTTTTGCTAATCCATTAATTTTATTCATAATTCATTTTTTTTTATAAAATTCTTGAAACTAACTTTAAATAAACTACTGCTCTAATCTCGCTCTAAGAATAGGGTTAATTTACCAGGTAAGAACGTATTCTTTCCTCTCACTTCAAATCGAATTTTATAGGTCGTACTCTTTAATTTTTTAGAGAACATATAAGCCTTTGGATTTCCAGGATATTCAAATTTTCCTTTTTCGGCATGCAGCGATACTTCGTTAGATCCATCTTTAAGTTTATATTTATATGGATCGGCTTCGAACAAATCTGCTTCGTCTACTGGATACATATAAACAAACACATATGAATAACTAAAGCCCTTTCCTTTATAATAAAAAGAATATGTTCTATCAGGAATAATATTCTTTAAAGGAAATTCAACCCAACCTGGAACATTACTCTCGTTTAAAAATCCCGGACCGCTTTCATCCATTTTTTTGTCGACCCATTTTCCTAAAAGCTTAAGTCCTTCGTATGTACAACCCGAATTATCATAGAAACCCATATCAACTTCTCTGGTTATTTTATCCTTTTCAAAATAATAACCATCCTCAAACTCTTTAACAATTCTAAAAGGAATATTCCAACTTTCAAAAACATCTGAGCTTACTACCTCTAATGGAGAATCAGAGGTATGCAAAACACCATTTGCATATAGAAAATTACTCGTTTCGTTCACAAGATTTACAACTTGAATATCTTCGAGATTAGATTTGCTATTGATATAGGCTTTACCTTCGTTGGTGAAATTGGCAAATATGAAATCTGAACTATTGCCTTTAGTATGGTAAATATTGTTCTTCATTTCTGCCATAAAAACAAACCCATCTTTATTGGTATTTCCCTGTGGTATTATATGGTAAAGAATATATCTCTCGAGTGCCATATCAGCATCCAGTTGAATACCTACAGAAGCCCATTTTTCCACAGCAAAACTTTTTAAATCATCCAACGAATTAACGCCATCAGATTTGTACACATCATCCGAAACAACAATAATCGTTGATGGTTGAATTGAATCAACCTTTATGCTTGATAAGAACTCCACCAATTGGCTATTCTGATCAATTGCACTTTTAAACAAAGAAAATTTTTGCTCATTGCGAATTGCCTCATAAAGTGATAAATTAGGAACTAATATTACCTCATCAACTACATGAAGAATAGCATTCGTTAGTTTATTATCTGGCTCGAGTATTTTAGATCTTCCGTTTACCCAATAGTCACTTTCGATAAGATCGACCGTAATTTTGAGTCCCAATTGCGTTGTGTCCCTTAAAAATCCGCCATCAATAAAATCTTCAGAATCATATTCCCGAGAAATTAAATGATAAAATAAAATCTCTTCAAGTCGTGCCGAATCTTGACGTAGACTCTGATCTCCAGCATATAGTTTTTCCATAGCTGCGTTGTTCGGAGCAAATAGAGTATAAGTATAGCGTGCTCTTGCACCTAATCTATTATAATGTCCGGTTGTTTTTAACGCTTCAGTAAGAAGAGTCATATCCTCTCTGGATTCTAACCATTGCGCAATAGACTTTTGATCCGACTCAATCCATGTAGATTCTAAATCGTTTTTACAGGAGGAATTAACCATTATCAGAGATACTCCTACAAAATAAAGTATTGCTTTTAAATATTTATATATTTTTAACATAGTTTTACGTGTTTGGATTTATCTGGTACGATCATAGTACTCGAACTGTCGTAATTTTGGATTTGCAGTTAACTCATTGTGATAAATTGGTAAAAACCAACTTCGTGGATCTCTAATTTTATAGCGTAAGAAAAAACCAGACATTCCTGATTCTGCTTTCTGAAGTATAATTCTATTTATAAGAATTCTGTTACCCACACTATTTTTATCTTCTAAACTTCCATAACGAAGAGAAAAGCGAACCAAATCAAACCAACGTTTACCTTCAAATGCTAATTCTCTTCCTCTTTCGTCCAAAATCAATTCATCCAACTCTTGTCCGGCTGGTATATCCGTGTCATACTGAGAAACTTCAGCTCTTTTTCTTATCAAATTAAGTTCTTCTAATGCCCCTTTTCCGTTACCAAGATTATTAAGAGCTTCAGCTTTCATCAATACCACATCGGCATATCGATATAGTATCCAATTACAATCTTTAACAACTCGTTTGTCTTCGATATATTCCCCATCTGATCGAATACCTACCCATTTCCAGAGTTTTATTGGTGAAGTCGACTTATCTCCATTTTTCACCACAGTACTTAAGACTCTGCTATCTACCGAATTTTCGAGTTCAGGCCACAATAGATTACTACTCTCTAAATTTGTTTTCAAAAATAGATCTGTCCACACAGATTCTGGCATGTAATCTCTAAATTTCTCTGAAAACTGTATTTCAAAAATCGATTCTTCCTCATTATTGCCTTCGAAAAACAGATTAAACCATTCTTCGTTTTCAACCAGATTGTATCCTTTTATCGCATCACACGCATCTAAGGCTTTCTGATATTCACCCATCCATAAATAGGTGTCGGCTAATGTAGCTTGTACGGCATCTTTCGATGCACGTCCTTTTGAATTATATCCCTCATCATAGTTTCTTTTCATTAAGTCACGGGCAGTAATTAAATCAGCTGCAATTTTGGTAAACACCTCATCTCTTGAACTTAAATCTCTGTAGAAATCTTCATCATCATTATCATAAGCAAAGTCGATATAAGGTATCTTAATAAAAGAGCGTATCATATAAAAATGCATTAATGCTCTTATATAATAAGCTTCTCCTAAATGATTATTCAATGCTTCCTGCGTATACTGATCATCTTGAATTGCCGCATTTGGTGCAAATTCAATAATGGTATTCGCAAAATTTATAATTTGATAAAAAGATCCCCAACTCACATTGGGATTTGTATCTGTAATATCCTGCCTATTAAAAGTGCTGATGGTAGATTTAGCACCTTTGTAGGCAATATACCCCGAACGAGATTCACCCCAAATTATCATTTGGTCGATAGCTCCTTGTAATTCATTGTAAACCCCAATCATTGAGGCCTCCACATCGGCTTCCGATTTCCAGAATGTCTCTCTTATTAGCAAGTCTTTCGGTACTGTATCTAATAGATCGGAACACGAGCTAAAAAATAACAGTGCTCCTAATAATATGCTTATTATATTTTTCATAACATTATATTACTTTACGTGTTAAAAGCTCAATTTCAAGTTTAATGTATAAGAAGATTGTTTCGGGGTTTGTGATTCGTCAACACCCACTTTAAACGCTGCTCCCGCATAACTTACTTCTGGATCAACCCCTGTATATTTAGTCCAGGTATAAAGGTTGTATGCCGAGAAAGTAATACTAGCATTTTTGATGAAAATATTATTTAATACATTTTTTGGTACGATATAGCTTAGCGCTACTGATTGCAAGCGAATGTAAGATCCGTCTTCCACATATCGATCTCCTCCTAATTCATTATTATAAGATGTAATGGAACCATTCACTGCTCTAGGAATTTCGGTAATATCTCCTGGCTCTCTCCATCTTTTCATTACCGAAGTAGTATAGTTAGTCGGGTTCTTAAGTAGCTCACCTCCATATTTGGTCCAGTTAAGAATATCGTTACCTACCATATAATTAAAGAACACACTAGCACTCCAGTTTTTATAAGTAATTCGATGTGACATACCACCAAACAAATCAGGATTGCTATCCCCAAGATAAACGATATCAAGATCATCAATAACACCATCGTTATTTTGATCGACATAATTCACATCGCCAGCCTCAAAATTTTGTCCTGAGTAACTATTATATTTCTTCAGCGGTTTACCATCCAGATTATAAATAACATTCCCATCTGCACCATAAACTCTAACATCGTCTGCCACTGAATAAACAGGCATCTTTTTATCGGTCTGATATCCATAAAATGCACCTAATGGATCTCCTTCACGAACTCGAAGATAGAATGCATAATCATCATGTTTAGTATACCTTATTCCTTGAGTTTCTTCACCCGCATTCGACCATTCTGTATCCTGAGTAGGCCATCTAGTTATCTTGGATCTACTGGTGGCCATATTAATTCTAAAATCCCATTTTAGATTCTTTGTTTTAATTGGAGTAACATTGAAACTCATTTCAATTCCTTTATTCTCCATGTCGCCAAAGTTCTGTTGAAGTTTAGAATCCTTATCGTTAATACCAGAAGAACTTGGGAATAATCTATTAGTCAACAAATCAAAAGTCGTTTGATGATAATATCCCACTTCAGCATAAACACGATTTTTAAATAATTGCAGCTCCAAACCTAAATCAAAGGTTTCGGAGGTTTCCCAGCGTAGGTTATTTAATTGAGTGTTCCCTGGAACAACATAATGCTGACCATTATACCCATTTTCTCTTCGTTTGTAAGTACTTAAGTGATTATATGCACCTTTGGGTGGACGTCCTGCCTGCCCCCAAGATACCCTGAATTTACAATCGTCTAACCAATCCCAACTATCAGCAAAAGATTCTGAAGATAATCTCCAAAAAGCACCAGCATTTGGAAATAACCCCCAGCGATAATCGGGTCCAAAACTGGAAGATCCATCTGTATTTAAACCCATATCAATTCCATATCTATCGTCAAAATTATAGATTAATTTTGCTCTGAAACCAATAACTACTTTTTCTGTAGCTGAGGCAGACATTTTTAACCAATTATTCGTTGCATTAGCATGTTGCAAATCATCAGATCCTGTATTGGCACCATTATATGCAAATGAAGATGAATTGTTCATTAAAATTGACTGAACAGTTACAAAAGAAAAGTCATGCTTATTTTTATTTATGCTATATGTTAATGCATTACTTGCATCAAATTGTTCCGAAGAGCTACTTCCAAAATTATATCCATTAACGGATGAGTTAGTCCAAGGAATAAAAGGAGTTCCATCTGCATGAGTTCGTAGCACTGCATCGTAAGGGAAAAAAGTATCGTACTCGGTATTACCTGTTTTGTAAGCCACATAAGCGTTAAGTGATAAACCCTTAAGTATTTGAATTCTTAAACTTATATTGGCAGAAAGTTTATCCGTATTCTTATCACTAACCCCATTCATAGCCTGAGCCAATGGATTAATATTTTTGACTTGATTTTCGCTTCCCCAATAAAAATAACTGTACTCATTAGGACTTCCAGGACTGTACGCAGGTAAAAATGATGGACGACGATAAGCCACAGAAAGCGGATTATCAAATACACGTACCCTGTCTATTACTAATTCTTTTGTCCTACTCCAATCATGGTGATTATAGTATATATTCCCACTAAACGAAACCTTATCAGATAATCGGTAATCTAACTTAAATGAACTTGAATATTTGCTATAGTCCGTATTTACTATATTCCCTTTTTGATCTACAAACCCGAAGTTCACACTAAATTTAACAGCATCACCTCCACCACTAACAGAAACTGAATGGTCTTGTTTAAAACCGTCAGTTGTAATTAAATCTGTCCATTCAGTATTGTTGTTAAAATACTCATAGTCATCTCTGGATAAATCATCACGTAACTCTGGTCGGGTTAAAGATCCTGAGAAACTATTATTTAAGCCATAAGCATTCTGATCCATTTCAAGCCAGAGTGTTTTAAGATCATCACCATTCAAAAGTGGTAAATATTCTTTACCTGGTTGAGTACTAAATTTTGCAGAATACCCCACAATTGTTTTACCAGAATGTCCACGTTTCGTTTTAATAAGAATAACCCCATTAGCCCCACGAGAACCGTAAATAGCTGTAGACGAAGCATCTTTCAATACAGTAATACTTTCAATATCTTCTGGATTAACGTCAGAAAGCGGACTCCTTGAATAATCCGTGAAATCTTCCAAATTATCAAATGATCCATCTATCTCAGTTGGTACACCATCAATTACAATTAGCGGACTACTACCTGCATTTAACGAAGCAGAGCCACGAATTTTAATCGTAACACCAGAACCCGGATCTCCCGAATTAGAGGTTACCATTAAACCAGCACTTTGTCCCTGAAGCATTTCTCCAACATCACTAACGTGCGAAGATACAACATCATCAAGCTTAACAACAGAAACAGCTCCGGTAGCATCACGCTTATCAATACTAAGATATCCCAAGTCTACCTTTTTTCGCCTAATACCAGTTATTACTACTTCGTCAATATCAGTATCTCTTTCTTTCAATTTAATATTTTGTATCGACTGATTATCTTTCAGTACAACCCTTTGCTCCTCAAAACCAACAAACGAAAACTTTAAAGTTGGGGTTTTGCCGTTACATCTTAAGGTATATACTCCATCAATGTTAGTTACAGTCCCATTCAACATTCGATTATTCTTATCAATATGAATAACTGTTACACCTACCATTGAAACACCACTTTCGTCACTAACAGTTCCTTTTATCACTCGATTCTGAGCAAAACTATTAAATGAAAAAGCTACTAACAGGAATAGTAGAATGGTGAATCCATGTATCTTTTTATTTATATTCAACATAAACCTTGTTTTTTTTAATATTTATATCACTACTCTAAGCCCGGAAGGGGTAATACTCTATCAACAATATGAACGACAGCATTCATACATTGCTCATTAACTGCACTTGTGTTTTCTGTGCCTAAAGAGTTTCCGTCTTGATCAATACCAATTTCTACTTTTGTAACTACCCCATCACGAGAAATAAAAGCCTTTCCACCTTCGTAACTGACATTCAATTTCGAATTTTTATAAAAAGTATTTCCTTCCGTATAATATTTTTCAGAGACTCCAGTATAATTGTCGGCGTCAATAAATAGTCTTCGATATGAATCAGTTGCATTCCAAACAAAATGGCCTTTTATGGTGTTTCTCCATACATTATTACACCATGCTAAGGAATCAATACTTGCCTTATTGGGCAAAGCTGAATAGATACCAGAAATTACCTGATTATACTCCGTAATAGCATTCGGAGTAAGAACAAATACAGTTAAATTTTGAACTTTAAAGTCGTCTTTATAATCGATTTCTCCATCCTCAAAAAAGTGAACTTCATTACATTTATCCATAAAAGGCTTGTAGGAAAGATCTGATTCTGCCTTCTTATTTTCAGCTAAATTAAAGAAGCTATTATCACGGTTAATGTGTAAATCCAACAATCCATCAACACCTACAACGGCACCATTTTTTTCCTGATTGCCAGTTTCTGGAATAACACCAACCAAATTTGGAATATATGCTTCTACTTTATTTACATTCCTATTATATCCTAAGAACTTACCATTCTTATATTTTTGATATAATCTTGATGCTGTTAAGTAAAAACCATTAGGTAAGGTTCCCGCTTCTAATTCGGAAAGACTATACTCTCCCATTAGTGCATGAGATTTTAGTATTGTCCACAATTTAGGACTAGTAAGACTTGTCATTATGGATCCAGAAGGTTTAACACTTTTAAAATTCTCCCAGGTAAATCCATAATTCTCCCAAGCTACATTTGAAGGCGTTAAATATGTGAATTTACCATCTATTGCATCCGATTTGGATGAAAGAACATCCATCATAGGAACACCATATCTAAGTATTGTCCTTTCTTCCTCAGGCAATATATTTAGTAAAGCGTGTCCTGTCCATTCGTAGCTCTTATCTAAAAGAGTTAAAGCAAGAACCGAATTCAATTTTCGAGAAGGAATAAAATCACCCAAATAAGATATACCGTTCGATAATATTTCAATTTCGGTATTTGGATTTGCCAAAACGACTTCTCTATGAAGTGAGTCTCCTGTCATTGAAAAACTTCCATCAATATCACTTGGCCATAAAGCTTTATACCGGCATGTACTACCGCCTACTATATAATATTTAGCTAACTGAGGAATATCATCTACTTTGGTGAAATTTGGAATGTATTTCTCGATTAAAAATGAGGTAAGAGACTCATTAGTCGGCAAAAACACAGAGATCTCTTCATTTTCAGTTGAGTATTTAAAATCCCCTCCCCACGTACTTCTATTGGTACCCCACAAATTAGAAGTCGCAGTATAATCTGTACCTGTAGGATAAACAAATTGTAAAATATAAACATCACTACCATATTGTTTAGAGTACTCTTCAGAATAATCGAGTTCCATAAAACTCTCAACAATCTGATAAAAAAGACTAGCTTCGTCCTTATTACTCATGTAGGTTGAAATCAAATCTGCTGGAGCTACTACTTTATCGATACCATGTATTACACCATTCTTGGCACTTATTTTTTCCATACTCACATTGGCATCACCAAAATTGAAATCACTGGCATCTTTCCCATATATAATTTTGTAATCGCCTTTAACATCAAGTTTATCAAGATACTTACTGGTATAAACTGTTGATTGTCTAAAATCATGATAGACCTTAACTTCACTTCCTTCAGCAGCACTACCAATATCATCAACCAAAGACCCTTTGCTGGCAATTACTGGTATTAGATCAGGTCTGGATCGAACTTCAAAACTTGTCTCGTCTATACGAGTATGTTTATATTCCGAAATAAATCTATCGAAATCATACCTAAACCACATTCCAAAAAGAATATGATTTTCAACTAGTTCTTGTAACTTTCGGGGAGGAATATCCTCCGTTGAAGCGTAATTATTTTCGTGTAAGTATTTAGTCCATGCATCATTAGTTGGAGCAAAAACAGTATACAACCCAGATTTATTAACAATGACCTGTAGTTTTGGCACTCTTTCCAGAGCGTCAACATAAGAACTGAAATTTTCATTTGATTTCAGCTGTTCATAAATAGGTCCTTCCAAATTATCTGGCATATCATAATAGCCATCATAATCTTTTTCACAAGCCGTAAAAGCTAACAAAATGATTATGACACTAAATTTCCCTATCAATTTTAAATTCATAAATTGTGGATTTTTTTGTTTTAACTAAAGCGAAGCCTTTCAACACAACAAATACCAATTCATATTTGGCAATCTCGCATAACGCTTCTCTTAATTAGAAATTAAGTGAATTTACTGAGTTTTTAAATCACCGTTTTCACTCAGCGATTTTCCTGAGGTACTTTCTGAAATATGGAAGGAGCTCTTTTTATTGAGCAGAATTTCAGACACTTTTTTTTCGTTTTCATGACAATTTAGATTAGGTTAATTTTTCATACATATCAGTGTAATTTCATTGCATAAAGTAATAAAACAAAGAAATTTATATGGGGACTTACAACTATCAATTATGGGGGAAATTTCACACATTAAATAAATCGACTCCAGAGTGTTTTTATGCAGTAACATCCTAAGCAAATGAAAAGGTTTGCACAAGAATTAAAAACATTAACGTTAAAAAAAACTTTGCACTTAAATGCAAACTTTTTCCACTGAGCCAATCTTTACTATATAATTTTCTCATAAATTTAGATTTCTAGATTAGAAATTATCATAACCGCCAACAAGGGGTTTATCGACGTTGTAAAACTATATCATACAACTATAGCATGGGGGGGGCAAATCATTCCATTAGGGGGGTGAAAATCTGTCTATGATATATAATACAGTCATTACAGGTACAAGTCAATCCTCCTTTACTCTAAAAAAAAATTTGATTCATCTTGATCATCTGGTTTTCGATAATGTTCCAAATATGTATTCACCACTCCATCTGTCATACTGACTAAACTCCAACAACTGAATTCTATAGCCCAAAAACATCGACCCCAATACCATAAGGTTGAATTTTTTTAAAAGTTAAAGCAAGATGTACTTTAGTGCATCGTTTTAACTAACGAATGAGACCAATAAACTAAAGCGGAAGATAAAAGAAAATACCAAATCCGTTGGTAAAAAAGATATTACCATATATCGAATGCTCAATAAATACAACATTCAAAGACTTGCTACGTATGTAAGTTAGTGAGAAAACAATACTTCCTACAAAGGTAAATACCAAGGCAACCCAATTTCTAAAAATAATATGAGCCATGGCAAAACAAAGTGCATTTACAAATATCATAACAAGTATGCTATCAAAAAGAATTCGATAACGCTGATAGAAAAAGAATCTAAATATAAATTCCTGAGTAAAAGCAGACCAAATAGGATAGCTAAAAATTATAAAAACCCATATCCAGAAATTATTTAAAGGGAGATGAAAAAAAACATCCTCACGAAAGATATAAACCCATAGCGAAGACACAACTAGGAGAAACAAACTTTTCATCGCTACTTCCTTTAAAGAGCAATAGGACTTAATTCTAAAAATTTTTCTTGAAATATTCTTCCTGTTATACATAACAGCCAAACAATAGAAAAAAACAAGCACCAATGGAATAGCTTTATGAATTGGAATCAATTCAAAAAAGTACAATAGTGGCATTATAAAAAAAATAGCCACAAACTCAGACCAGAGGTATAGTTTAGACATAATTTATCCGAATTTTAATTGAGAAACAAGCTGAAACAGACTTGCCTAAATAAGTTACAAATTCTTAGGCTTTTAAGCAAAAAAAGATCTCATATTCTCTTATCGGCAAACACAGAAACCAAACTCTATTTAACATGATTATAAATTAGGAAACCAGTCTTATTAATACTTCTATGATTTTAAAAATATCTTGATATTTGCATATTAGAAAATATAACAAAACTCAATAGATATGAGCATTAAAGGAACTGAAACCGAAAAGAATCTTCTTAAAGCTTTTGCGGGAGAGTCTCAAGCAAGAAGCCGCTACACTTATTTTGCTAAGCAAGCTAAGAAAGAAGGCTATGAGCAAATTGCAGCTTTATTCTTAGAAACCGCTGAGCAGGAAATGCAACATGCTAAGCGTTTCTTTAAATTCCTAGAAGGTGGTGAAGTTGAAATAACAGCCACTTATCCTGCTGGAACAATTGCAACAACTGCAGAAAACCTAAAAGCAGCTGCTGAAGGTGAAAACGAAGAATACACTGATTTATATCCTGAATTTGCACGTATTGCAAATGAAGAAGGATTTAAAGAAGTTGCTTCTGCATTTAAAACTATTGCAAAAGTTGAACAAGTTCACGAAGAAAGATATTTGAAACTTCTAAAAAATATTGAAGAAGGAAAAGTATTCGAGAAAGAAGAAAAAACAGATTGGTATTGCAGAAATTGTGGATACGTTCACAATGGTACAAAAGCACCTAACAATTGTCCTGCTTGTCAGCACCCTCAGTCATACTTCGAAGAGAAAAGTGAAAACTACTAAAAATAAAGAGCTGCAAATTATCTTATTTGCAGCTCTTCTTTTTTATTCTTCATCCAACAAATCAGGACGTAATTTCTTCGTTCTTTTATAAGCTTGATCTTCCTGCCAAACCTCAATTTTCTTGTGATCTCCAGAAAGTAATATCTCAGGAACTTTCCATCCTCTAAATTCTGCTGGACGCGTATATAAAGGTGGTGCTAATAAATCATCCTGAAAAGAATCAGTTAAAGCCGATGTCTCATCTCCCATTGCTCCTGGTAACAAACGAACAACACTGTCGGTAATAATAGCTGCTGCCAACTCTCCTCCAGTCAAAACAAAATCACCCACAGAAATCTCTTTCGTTATGAAATGATCACGAATCCTCTGATCGATACCTTTATAATGACCGCAAAGAATTATGATATTTTTTTTTAAAGAAAGCGTATTTGCAGATTTTTGATTGTATTGTTCTCCATCAGGAGTTGTAAAAATAATCTCATCATACTTTCGCTGATCAGTAAGACTTTCAATTGCCTTAACTATTGGCTCCAATCGCATAACCATCCCTGCTCCTCCACTAAAAGCATAGTCGTCAACCTTATTGTGCTTATCCTCGGAGAAATCACGAATATTGTGAATGTGGATTTCCACCACACCATTATCTTTTGCTCTTTGAATAATAGAATGCCCCAATGGACTATCTAATAATTCGGGCACAACAGTTAATATATCAATTCTCATCATTTCTAAATTTTGCTCAAAAGTAGCCATCAGGCCTTAGTAAAACAAAAAAAAATGAAAATTGAAAAATATATTAAAACTTCATCGACTACAGAAAGATAAATACAAACTAGTACATAAAGCGGCTACAACTTCCTAAAAAGCTTGTGTTATGCCAGTTCCCACCATCTCTCCGAATAAATATTTTTCCTTATTCTTTGATGTTTCATACATTAATAACTAAATTCGTAATAGTAGTTTAGAACTCGAATCTCTATATTGTCAATTTAGTAGGCTATTTTAGCCTATTTTTCAATGAAAAGCACATGAAAGAACAAGACCTTACGCCCTCACATGAGAATGAAACTGAGCCAAAAGTAGAATTAAGCGCTGAAGTCACTCATGATCAATCAGAAACTCAAATTCAAGAAGAAAAAACTGAATCTGATGATGATACTGAAAATTTAAAATCAGATTCAAAAGCAGAACTTCAAGAAAAGCCTGATTATGCTTCGATGGAAAAGCATGAATTAATTCAAAGGCTTAAGTTAATTCTTGATGTCGAATTAGATAATGAATCTAAAGAAAGAGCTGAGAACATTAAGATCCATTTCTACAAAAAGCACAATGCTACTATTGAAGAGTTGAAACGAAACTTTCTAAAAGAAGGTGGACAAGAAACAGATTTTCATCCTGAAAAAGATGACCAAGAACTCGAAATAAAAACACTTCTACAACAATATAGGGATAAGAAAGCTGAAGTGCATAAAAGCTTTGAGCAAAAAAAAGAAAATAACTTAAAACAAAAGCTTCTAATTATTGAAGAAATCAAACAGTTAGTTAACGGACAAGAATCGTTTGAGAAAACATTCCACGAGTTTAGAGTTCTTCAAAAAAAATGGAAAGATTATGGAATGGTGCCTTCCCCATCGGTAAAACATTTGTGGGAAAATTACCATCATGCAGTAGAACAATTCTACGATTATAGTAAAATAAATAGAGAATTGCGCGATTTGGATTTGCGTAAGAACCTTGAAGCAAAAATCTCTCTTTGCGAAAATGCAGAAAAACTCCTTGAAGAAAAATCTGCAGTTAAAGCTTTTAACGATCTACAAAAACTACATGAAATGTGGCGTGAAATTGGTCCTGTAGATCGTAGCAAAAGAGAAGAACTTTGGGATCGATTTAAAACCATATCAAATACTATAAATAGAAATCAGCAGAGCTTCTATAACGGTATTCGTGAAGAACAAGTGTGCAATCTTCAAAAGAAGACTGCTCTTTGCATTAAGGTAGAAGAAATTGCATCTCAAATTGTTGATTCACATCAAGATTGGAATGAAGCCTCAAAGAAAGTACTTGAAATCCAACAAGAATGGCGTTCTATAGGTTTTGCTCCTAAGAAGGATAACAACTCTATTTATCAACGTTTCAGAGAAGCTTGCGATCTATTTTTTAATCACAAACGTGATTTTTATGTAGAGCATAAAGATAAGCTAAACGAAAACATGAAACTGAAAATTGTGCTTTGCGAGAAAGCAGAGGAATTCCAGGATAGCACAGACTGGAAACAAACGACTAATGAATTAATCAGAATTCAGAAAAAATGGAAAAGTATTGGTAATGTACCTAGAAAAGTTTCAAACGACATTTGGAATAGATTTAGAAAAGCATGTGATACTTTCTTTGATAGAAAATCGGAACATTTTGGGTCTTTGGATTTAAAACAAGCTGAGAACCTAAAACTAAAAGAAACTGTAATTGAAACAATAAACAGTTTTACTCCTAGCGAGGATAATGAAGAAAATCTGAATGTCGTAAAGCAATTCCAAAAGGATTGGTCGGAAATTGGTCACGTTCCATTTAAGCAAAAAGAGCAAATTCAGAATAATTTTGGGAAAGCAATAAATGCCTTATACGACAAGATGAATATGGACTCTAGTAATTTAGAAGTTCAAAAATTCAAATTAAAGATTGATTCTATTCTTGAAACTAAAAAGCCCGAAGACAAGCTTATTTATGAACGTAACAAACTCTACAATAAGATTAAACAACTTGAAAGTGATGTTACGCTATGGGAAAACAATATGGGTTTCTTCTCTTTATCGGATAAGTCGAATTCAATTTTAAAAGAAATGCAAGAGAAGGTAAATCAAGGCAAAAAGAACCTTACTCTATTAAAGCAAAAAATTAAACTCATTGACGATTTAGCTAGATAACAATTATTTAAGTTATACAATTAACATTTTAACAGGTCATATAACCTATTAAAAACATACCAGATACCTCTTTGAATTTTCGGAGAGGTGTTTTTTTTTTCTTTAACTGTTTATAGTTCGAAAAATAGTTTTCCAAAACGCTATATTTTCCCTATTTTTGCAGTTTTAATCAACCATTAAATCATCATACAAGTGTCTGCAACTAAATACATCTTTGTTACTGGAGGGGTAGCCTCCTCATTAGGAAAAGGAATTATAGCCTCATCTTTAGCTAAACTACTACAAGGCAGAGGGTATTCTGTTACAAACCAAAAATTGGATCCCTATTTAAATGTTGACCCTGGAACACTAAACCCATATGAGCACGGTGAATGTTATGTTACTGACGATGGTGCAGAAACTGATCTTGACTTAGGTCACTACGAGCGTTTTACAAACATACCAACCTCACAGGCAAATAATGTAACGACAGGTCGAATCTATAAAAACGTCATCAATAAAGAACGTAAAGGTGATTATTTAGGCAAGACTGTTCAAATTATCCCTCATATTACGGATGAAATTAAACGTAACGTTAAACTACTAGGAACTAAGAATAAATTCGATTTCGTTATTACAGAAATTGGAGGAACTGTTGGTGATATTGAATCACTACCCTATATTGAAACTGTTCGTCAGTTGAAATGGGAAATGGGGAATGATGCTTTGGTTATTCATTTGACACTTGTTCCTTACCTTGCTGCGTCAGGTGAATTAAAAACAAAACCAACTCAACACTCTGTTAAATCTTTATTGGAAACTGGTGTTCAACCAGATGTTCTCGTTTTGAGAACAGAACATGAGTTATCTTCTGATATCAGAAGAAAAGTAGCTCTTTTCTGTAATGTTGATCCAAGAGCTGTTATCCAATCTATCGATGTGGAAACTATCTATGATGTTCCATTGAAGATGCGCGAGGAAAAACTTGACGCTATAGTTCTTGAAAAACTTGGGTTATCATCAGAAGGTGAGCCAGAACTTAAAGAATGGACCAAATTCTTAAATAGACATAAGAACCCTAAATCAGAAGTAACTATTGGTTTAGTAGGTAAATATGTTGAGCTTAAGGATGCGTACAAATCTATAGCTGAATCATTTATTCATGCAGGTGCAACTAATGAGTGCAAGGTTAATCTAAAATGGATTCACTCTGAGAAATTGACCGATGCAAACTATGAAAATGAATTAAAAGACCTTAAAGGTATTTTAGTTGCTCCAGGTTTTGGACATAGAGGCATGGAAGGTAAAATTCTTGCTGTAAAGTATGCACGTGAAAACAATGTGCCTTTCCTAGGGATTTGTTTAGGTATGCAAGTTGCAGTTATTGAATACGCAAGAAACGTTCTTAAGCTTGAGGATGCAGATTCATTAGAAATGAATCCTCAAACTGATAATCCTGTTATCAACCTAATGGAGGAACAAAAGAATGTGACTGAAAAAGGTGGTACAATGCGTTTAGGTGCATATGACTGTCAATTGAAAGAAGGTTCTAATTGTGCAAAAGCATATAGCAGACCAGAAATTAGCGAGCGTCACCGTCACCGTTATGAATTCAACAATGATTACCTTGAGAAGTTTGAAGCTGCAGGCCTAAAAGCAACAGGTTTTAACCTTGAGACTGGATTGGTTGAAGTTGTTGAAATTGAAGATCATAAATGGTTTGTAGGTGTTCAATTCCATCCAGAATATAAGAGTACCGTAATAAATCCACACCCTCTTTTTGTTGAGTTTGTGAAAGTTGCTAAAAGCAACAACTAAAATAGAAATTAACAATAAGGTAGAACGCATCATTCAAATTTGCATTCTGTAAATAATAAGAACTGTTCCGTAAAACGAATAGTTCTCATGCTCTCTATCTAAACAGAAACTAATAAATGGATAAAAATTCAATTTGGGGATTAGTCATTATTGGAGCCATTTTGATTGGGTATACTTACCTAACCAAACCATCGGCTGAAGAAATAAAGGCTATACAAACCCGCGACTCTATTGCTAGAGTTGAAGAAGCAAGTGATCAGCAATTTGAAACTGAGAAATTGACTGCTATGAAAGCCATTGAGGCTGAAAAGCAAAAAGATCCAGCACATTTGCAAGAGACATTCGGTGTATTTTCTTCGGCGGCAGCTCAAAAAGAAGAATTTATCACAATTGAAAACAAACTTGTTAAGATTAAGATCAGCAACAAGGGTGGACGTATATACTCTGTTGAGCTTAAAGATTACCAAACTCACGATTCATTACCATTGATCCTTTGGGAAGGTGATAAGAATCGTTTTGGCATGAGTTTTTATGCTGATAACAAATCTATAGACACTCAAGATTTATTCTTTGTTTCAGAGAATGGCTTTGATAATTTAAATGCTAGTTCTAGTCAAAAGACTTTAAGCATGAAGCTTAAGGCTAGCGACGATCAATATCTTGAGTATGTGTACACACTTGCTCCTGACAGCTACATGCTTGATTTCGAGATTAAGGCAATTGGTCTTAACAACATTATCGCTCGTAGCCAAAAGAACTTAACATTCAACTGGCAAGCTGATCTTTACGGTAAAGAAAAAGGTCGTAAGAATGAGAACATGTACTCCTCTCTTTATTATAAATATAATGAAGGTGATGTAGATAACTTAAGCGTTAATGGTAAAGATGAAGCATCTAAAGAAGATTTAACAACACAAATTAAATGGATTGGTTTTAAGCAACAATTTTTCACTTCGGCTCTTATTTCTAAAAGCACATTTAAAGTACAGAGTCTGAAATCTGTAGATATGGGTGAAGATTCACCTATCTTAAAGAATTACTCAGCTGAAATTTTACTCCCTTATAATGGTGATGTAAAAGAGAGCTACCCAATGCAATTCTATTTTGGTCCAAACAAATACAAAACTCTTCGTAAGTATGGAAAAGAAATCCAACTTGAAAAAGTAATCAACTTAGGATGGGGAATTTTTGGATGGGTTAATAAATACGTTGTAATTGAAGTATTCAATTTTCTTGAGAGATTCATGGGTAATTATGGTCTTATCATTCTTATTCTGACTATTCTAATTAAATTGGTTTTATCGCCTCTCACCTATAAGTCATACTTATCAACGGCAAAGATGAGAGTGTTGAAGCCTCAGATTGATGAAATAAACGAGAAAATACCCAAAGATAAATCAATGGAGCGTCAGCAAGCTACCATGGCTTTGTATAAAAAGGCTGGGGTAAATCCGATGGGTGGTTGTTTACCGATGGTCGTACAATTCCCTATTTTGATTGCTTTATTCCGATTTTTCCCTGCATCCTTTGAACTTCGTCAAAAAAGTTTCCTATGGGCAACAGATTTATCGTCTTATGACTCTATTGTAACTTTGCCTTGGAATATTCCTTGGTACGGTGATCATATCTCATTATTCTGTATTTTAATGGCAATAACCAACTTAGTTTATACTAAGATGAATGGTCAGATGCAAACAACGAATCAGATGCCAGGTATGCAAGCTATGATGTATATGATGCCGGTTATGTTCCTTGTATGGTTCAATAACTACGCATCAGGTTTATCATACTACTACTTTATTGCAACTTTATTTACAATCGTTCAGACTTGGGCAATTCGTAAATGGATGGTTGATGACGATAAAGTATTGGCTATGCTAGAAGCATCGAAGAAAAAGCCGGTTACTAAATCGAAATTCCAAAAGCGTTTGGAAGATGCTGCTAAGCAAGCAAACAAGAAAAAGAAATAAGACAAGCTAATCTGTCTGACAATAAAGAAAAGAGTCTCGCATGAGACTCTTTTTTTTATTACAGAAAGTCTCAAAAGCGAAAAGTCAAAGGAGCAAAATGCCAGGGCAAACGCGCACTTTTTAAATTCGCCCGAGACAGATTAAAATATCAATTATTGGGGCAATCCCTGCGGGTCGGGCTATCCGCACTCGCTTTTTGTCCGAAAAAAAAGGCAAAGAGACGCAAGATTTTGCGTCTCTCTCGCTCCTATCCCTTTTGCAAAAATACCACCATTAATAAAAGAGCAGGGCTTCCGCATTTA
>JADGEF010000196.1 GCA_016744515.1 Marinifilaceae bacterium
CCCCCCAATCCTTTTCGTGTAAATAAAAAACAGTCCCTTATTCCGAAACTTTTTCGGGCTAAGAGGCGTAGGTAATCAAATTAAATAACTGAATGGACATGCTTCTCGTTTATGATTGCTTGCATAACAATGGCATTGGAATACGATTAGGAAATTATTCTGATACCTTAATAATTGAATCGTGATAAGCTGTTATCCCATTAGACTTGGAGCTCTATAGCTTGAACCCATTTATGAATAGACGCAATGATTTGTTGAAAACAAATTAGCTTTAAATAATCGCTTTTTTAGGATGATTGCTTATCTTTGAATTCCTTGAAAAGTAAGAATAAGAACTAATCATTTCGTTTATACCTCAGTATGGAGAATTTTATCGTTTCAGCACGAAAATATCGCCCCTCAAGCTTTCAAACAGTCGTTGGTCAGCAATCTATTACCATCACACTTAAGAATGCCATTAAAAACGCTCATTTGGCGCATGCCTATTTGTTTTGTGGTCCTCGTGGTGTAGGTAAAACATCTTGTGCGCGTATTTTTGCTAAAACAATTAATTGCTCTAACGTAGGATCCGATTTTGAAGCCTGTAACGCATGTGAATCATGTTTGTCTTTTAACGAGAATCGTTCTTATAATATACACGAGCTTGATGCAGCATCGAATAATTCAGTTGATGATATTCGTACTCTGATTGATCAGGTTCGTATTCCGCCTCAAATTGGAAAATATAGTGTTTATATTATCGACGAGGTTCATATGTTATCGCAGCAAGCTTTTAATGCTTTTCTTAAAACCTTAGAAGAACCACCTGCTCATGCTATTTTTGTATTAGCTACAACTGAGAAGCATAAAATTATTCCAACCATCTTATCACGTTGTCAGATTTTCGACTTTAGTCGTATTAAGGTAGGCGATGCAGTAAGTCATTTGCAGCATATTGCAGATACCGAAAAGATAAGTATTGATGAAGAAGCCTTAAATGTAATAGCGCAAAAGGCAGATGGTGCCATGCGCGATGCTTTATCTATATTCGATCAAATCGTAAGTTTCTCTGGAAAGACAATCACTTTTGAGAATGTGATTCAAAACTTAAATGTTTTAGACTACGACTACTACTTTAAGATGGTAGATGCATTTTTGTTAGGAAAAGTAACTGATTCATTGATTCTATTTAATGAGATTATCGAAAAAGGATTCGACGGTCATCATTTTGTTGCAGGTTTAAGTTCTCACATAAGAGATATACTTGTAGGTAAAGACGCAGCAACACTTCAATTACTCGAAGTTAGCGATAGTGTTAAGGAGAAGTATATCGAACAATCGAAAAAATGTGAAGTCGATTTTTTATACGATGCTTTAAGCATTCTAAACGAATGCGATATACATTATAAAGGCAGTCAGAATCAACGCTTACTTATCGAACTTACCCTAATTCAATTATCCCAGATAGTTGAATCAAAAAAAAAAGGTATTAGTCTAAAGAAAAATTTCCGAAGACTATTAAAAATCCGAGTTGAGGGACGTACCTCAGCCCCTAAAGTAGCAGGAGCGAAAGATAAAGCTCCTGTTCATCCACAGCACGAAGCTCATAAAGCAGTTTCGAATCCCCCTTCACAAACATCACAAAGAGTATCTACACCCTCTGGTCCAAGTCCCACATCAATATCAATAAAAGCGGCTATGAGTCGTGGTATTGTAAACAAGCCTAGTTCTCCAAAACAAGAGATAAAGGCAAATGAGGCTGATCCTAAATATATGGGAGCTCAAAATCAGCCTTATACAATAGAGTCGGTTGTCGAAAAACTAAAGGAATATGCCATTGTTCGTAATAAAAGTGAGCGAATACGTTTAGCCATAGCTAGCTGTGAGTCCGAAATACGTGAGAATGGTCAGCTTGTTGTTAAAATAAGTAATCAGATACAAGCAGATGACATATCAGTTGTAAAAAATGAGATGGTGAATTATCTGAAAAGAGAATTACAAAACTCGACGATTGATTTTGTAATTGAAATTACGCAAACTGTTACGAAAAAAAGAGTGCACACCGATACGGATAGATTCAAATATTTATGTGATAAGAATCCACTTCTTGAACAGCTAAAGCAGAAATTCTCCCTCGATTTTGAATAATTTAGACAAAACAGAGCTTATTTAGATAAAATAATGGGCAATTTGAAGTCATGATTTAGTTATACTGTGCTGATTTAATGGGTGTTTTGATTAGAGAAATTAATCGTTAAAAAAAAAGCACTTTTATATTCTGAAATAAAAAAAATCCATATGTTTACCCTTGAATTAGATGCTGTTTAATTCGAGATAAAAACATACTATTAAGATTTTTTTTAATTTTAAATTACACAAAACAACAACTGACATGGCAACAACATCAAAAATCATCTATACTAAAATTGATGAAGCACCGGCCCTAGCAACGTATTCATTATTGCCAATTATTAAGGCATTCGTTGTGGCATCAGGTATCGAAGTTGAGACCAAGGATATTTCTCTTGCAGGGAGAATTATCGCTAACTTTCCAGAGAATTTGACTGAAAATCAAAAGATTCCTGATAACCTATCAGAATTAGGAGATTTAGCAAAAACTCCAGAGGCAAACATTATTAAGTTGCCAAACATCAGTGCATCAATTCCACAGCTTAAGGCTGCTATTGCAGAGTTGCAATCTAAAGGTTACAAATTACCAAACTACCCAGAGGAAGCTACAACTGAAGAAGATAAAGCATTACAAACTCGTTTTGCTAAGGTTCTTGGTTCAGCAGTAAACCCTGTTTTACGTGAAGGTAACTCTGACCGTCGTGCAGCAGCTTCTATTAAGAAGTATGCTCAAAACAACCCTCACCGTATGGGTAAGTGGTCTGCAGATTCTAAAGCACATGTAGCTCACATGACTGAAGGAGATTTCTACGGAAGTGAGAAGTCAGTAACAATGACTAAAGCTACGGATGTAAGAATTGAATATGTTGATGGAGATGGTGCTGTTACTGTGTTGAAAAAACTAGCATTATTGGATGGTGAAGTTATCGATACATCTGTAATGAATGTAAAAGCATTACGTGCTTTTTACGCTAAGGAAATTACAGCAGCAAAAGAAGAAGGTTTATTGTGGTCGTTACACTTAAAAGCAACCATGATGAAGATTTCGGATCCTGTGATGTTTAAGCATGCAGTTGAAGTATTCTACAAAGAAGCTATCGAGAAGCATGCTGATATAATTAAAGAGTTGGGTGTAAACTTCAACAATGGTTTAGGCGATCTTTATAATAAAATTCAAAATCTTCCTGAAGCTAAGAGAACTGAAATTGAAGCTGATATCAAAGAGATTTACAAGTCTCGTCCTGATATAGCGATGGTTGATTCTGACAACGGAATTACTAACCTACATGTACCAAACAACGTAATTATTGATGCTTCGATGCCAGTAGTTGTTCGTGATGGTGGTAAAATGTGGAATCCAGCAGGTGAATTACAAGATACAAAAGCATTAATTCCAGACCGTTGTTACGCTACTATATATCAGGTTTGTTTCGATGACTGTAAGAAGAATGGTGCTTACGATGTAGCAACTATCGGTTCTGTATCAAATGTTGGTTTAATGGCTCAAAAAGCTGAAGAGTATGGTTCTCATGATAAAACTTTTATGGCTCCAGGCGAAGGTGTTATTCGCGTTGTTGAGTTTAATGGTACTGTTGTTATGGAACAGACTGTTGAAACAGGAGATATCTTCAGAATGTGTCAGGCTAAGGATGCACCTATTCAGGACTGGGTTAAATTAGCAGTAAACAGAGCTAAAGCAACTCAAACTCCAGCTATTTTCTGGTTAGACGAGAATAGAGCTCACGATGCTCAAATTATTGCTAAAGTAAAGGCTTACTTACCAAATCACGATACAACAGGATTAGATATTCGTATTCTACATCCAGTTGAAGCAATTGCTTTCTCATTGGAAAGAATGCGTAAAGGTGAAGACACTATTTCAGTTACTGGTAACGTAATGCGTGACTACTTAACTGACCTTTTCCCAATTATTGAGTTGGGAACATCTTCTAAGATGTTATCTATCGTTCCATTGATGAATGGTGGTGGCTTGTTCGAGACTGGTGCAGGTGGATCAGCTCCTAAGCACGTTCAACAGTTCGAAAAAGAGAATCATTTACGTTGGGATTCACTTGGTGAATTCCTTGCATTAGGTGTTTCTTTAGAACACTTGGCACAAACTACAAATAATAAAGAAGCTCAGTTATTTGCTAAAACGCTTGATTTAGGTGTGACTAAATTCTTAGCTGAGAGAAAATCACCATCTCGTAAAGTAAATGAATTGGATAACCGTGGTTCTCACTACTATTTAGCTACTTATTGGGCTGAGGCTCTTGCTGCACAAACTGAGAATGTAGAATTACAGGCTCGTTTTGCCAAAGTTGCTAAAGAATTAGCTGACAATGAAGCTAAGATTACTGAAGAGTTAATTTCAGTTCAAGGAAAGCCGATGAATATTGGTGGTTACTTTTTGGCTGATGAAAAGTTAGCTAATGAGGCAATGCGTCCATCAGCAACTCTAAATAAAATTATCAACGACTTAGCTGCTTTGTAAGCTAAATACGATAAATAATACTAATAGCCTTCCATAAATGGGAGGCTATTTTTTGTTTGCCTTGCATGCAAACTTTTCCGTCAGTTTGAAAGACAACTGAGTCGCCCAATCGGAGGGAAGGCAATACGAAGTCAAGTGCGCTATTGG
>JADGEF010000197.1 GCA_016744515.1 Marinifilaceae bacterium
CATTCCTTCAACATAGCGAGAGAAAATGTAATCGAAACCATAATCGTTACCCACACAAGTAATGTGGCTAGGATCCGAAATAGCTACTGCAGGCATAGCAATACGATCATTTCTAAATCTGCCAGTAAGTTCCTCGGCAAAATGCATGGCATCGCACATTGATCCGCCATTACCGCACGAAATTACCTTGCCACCATTTTTAATAGCCTCAGACATGGCTGCCCCAGCTTTTTCAATGGCAATAAAATTTTCTTCTTTGTTGATAAATGCTTCCAATACTTGGTGAGCATCATTAAAACTACTTTTTATATCTTCAAGAATCATAAAGTTCAATTTTTCTCAAAATTACAATAACAATTGGCAACTTACAATCTAGAAATTAAAAATTGTATTTTGTAAACAGTATTTTAGATAATGCTTTAGCGAAGATCATTGGAAATAATTATCTTCGAGTCAATTTTAACTTTCTTACAGGTTAAACTCATCCAAGAACATGACGATTAAAGCAAAACTCTACGAAATTATATTTGAATCAGATACAAAAGCAGGTAAGCTCTTTGATGTTTTACTGCTTGCTGTAATTGTTTTGAGTATTCTTTTAGTCATGCTCGAGAGTGTACCGTCTATTGAGAATGAGTATCATTCTTTACTGAAATTTTTGGAATGGAGCATTACCCTTATTTTTAGTCTGGAATATTGTTTAAGGATTTGGATTGTATCTAAACCTAAGACTTATATTTTTAGTTTTTATGGAATGATTGATTTCCTTTCTATTCTTCCAAGTTACTTGGGCTTATTTTTTGTTGGGACTCATGGCTTTATGGTTATTCGAGCTTTGCGTCTTCTTAGGGTTTTTAGAATATTAAAGCTGAATCGTTACATGAACGAAGGAGCCGTTATTGTTAAAGCTTTAAAGCAAAGTCGTTATAAAATTTCAGTTTTTTTATTTGCAGTGCTGACTATGGTTGTGATTATCGGAACTCTGATGTATTTAATTGAAGGTGCAGAAAATGGATTTACAAGTATACCACGAGGCATTTATTGGGCTATTGTAACACTTACTACAGTTGGTTATGGTGATATATCTCCAAGCACAGCCTTGGGGCAGTTTATTGCTTCATTTGTCATGATAATTGGTTATGCAATTATAGCTGTGCCAACAGGAATTGTAACAGCAGAATTATCAAAACCATCAAAAGCATTGCCATCAGGACAGGTTTGTGAAAATTGTTTGTCAGAAGGACATGATATGGATGATCAGTACTGTAGGTTTTGTGGCAGTAAAATGGGATAGGATACAATCTATTGAAGAGATAGTACGATTTCCGATCGATATTGAATAAAGAATTGAACAACAAGAACTTTGTTAATATATCATAAATACCAGTATGTCTGAATCGGTTTTTTGAATTAAAATTCAGTATTTATAGCTATATTTGCCTTACAGTAGACTAAAATATAAAAAGCATAAACACAAGGAATTATGGCATTACCAGGTTTTTTTAAGAAACCAGAGCATAAGAGATTCAATATTGAACCTCGTTATTGGGATCCAGCGAAAGAGGAGCGTGATGAGAGAGAGAATCGCATTAAGGCCGAAATGGGAATGACAGATGAAAATGGTCAGTATATTCCTAATGTAAAAGGACAAATGAAACGTTCATTACGTCACAAGAGTGCTGATGTGAGACAATCGAATAAAAAATCAAATATTCGTTTATTTATAATCTTGTTTATACTTTTACTTGTTGCTTACGGTTATGTCTTCGGTTGGGATCTCTCAATACTTGCAGTGTAACAAGCTTATTTGAAACGAAACTTTATCATAAAGCTTCGTTTTGTTTTTACCTCCCTTTTAAAAAGGGAGTAAGGAATATTTATCTCACATTACAACTCTATATGTCCGATATTATACAAATACTTCCAGATTCAGTTGCTAATCAGATTGCTGCAGGAGAGGTTGTTCAACGACCAGCTTCAGTTGTAAAAGAGTTGGTTGAGAATGCAATTGATGCAGGGAGTACTTCCATAAAAATAAATTTAAAGGATGCGGGTAAAACTCTAATCCAAATTATTGATAATGGTTGCGGTATGTCAGCTACTGATGCCCGATTAGCTTTCGAGCGTCATGCAACGTCGAAGATTAAGGCTGCTAAAGATTTGTTTGCAATTCGCACCATGGGTTTTCGTGGCGAAGCCTTGGCTTCTATTGCAGCTATTGCCAATGTTGAGTTAAAAACAAAACGTACCGAAGATGAGTTAGGAACACATATTGTGATTGATGGCTCAGAATTGATCTCTCAAGATTCGGTAGCTTGTCCATCTGGGAGTAATTTTATTGTTAAAAATCTCTTTTTTAATGTTCCTGCGCGTCGTAAGTTTTTAAAAGCAAATTCTACTGAGTTTAGAAATGTTATCACCGAATTTCATAGAATTGCTTTAGCTAGTCCTGAAATTGAATTTCAACTGATTCATAATGATGTTGAGGTATACAATCTTGTGCCAAGTAATACGCGCCAAAGGATTGTGAATATTTTCGGACGAAATATTAATACAAGACTGATAAGTATCGATACGAATACAAGTATCGTAAAGCTTTCTGGTTTTATTGGTAAGCCTAAGAACGCTAAGCGAAAAACTGACGAACAATTTTTCTTCGTAAACAATCGTTATATGCGTCATCCTTATTTTCATAAGGCTGTTTTGCTAGCTTACGATAAAATATTACCACCTGATACAATACCGCCATATTTTATATTCTTCGAGGTTGATCCAAAGATTATTGATATTAATATTCATCCAACCAAGACAGAGATTAAGTTTGAGGATGAACAAGCGATATTCCAGATTATACAAGCATCCATTCGTGAAGCATTAGGGAAGTTTAATATTGTTCCTTCTATCGATTTTGATGAAGATACTAGTCTGGAAATTCCAGTTGCGAATCAGGATTCTTCTGAGGTTGAGGCGCCAATGATAAAGGTTAATCATGAATTTAACCCTTTTGAGGCCGATACGGAATTCAATCCTTTTGCGACAGAAAAATCCTTTAACCCATTCGAGGCAGAATCGAATTCCATTGAGAATAATCAGTTTTATCAGGAGTTTAAGCCAAAATTGGCAGCAACAACAAGTAAGAGTCCAAAGAAAGACGACCCAAAGGATTGGGATAAACTTTATCAGGATAGAGAACCAGATTTGATTCCTGATTATCCTATTGAAGACCATACTGAGGTAAAACGACCACCTATGCCTGATTATTTCAAGCCACAGGAAGCGCCTCAGAATAAAATACAGCAAAAGATTTTTCAGAGAGACACCAATGTTAGATCACAAGGTTTTTTTCAGTTGAAAAATAAATACATTCTAACACCAGTTCGTTCAGGTTTGATGGTTATTGATCAGCGAAAAGCGCATGAACGTATTTTGTTTGAGAAGTTTAGAAATTCTGTTCAGAATAATCAAGGTGTGGCACAACAAACGCTTTTCCCTCAAACTATTGAATTTAACGCTTCTGATTACACCCTTTTGCAAGTGATTATTGAGGATGTTCGAGCATTAGGTTTTGATATCAGAGAATTTGGGAAGAAAACTTTTGTGATAAATGGAACACCAGCCGATATTCAGAGTGGTGACCCTAAAGATCTAATTGAGAATCTTTTGGAGAACTATAAAGTAAATCAATTGGATGTGAAGGTGAAAGTTCGTGAAAATTTAGCAAAAGCTTTGGCAAAGGCTTCAGCCGTAAATTATGGAAAAACACTTAGTTCCGAGGAGATGAGTGCCATTATAGATCAGCTTTTTGCTTGCGAAACACCAAATTTTACGCCTGATGGAAAAACTATTGTTTCGGTTTTGGAAACTCAAGAACTTGATAAACGTTTTAGGTAAATACTGACAACTTGACTTTAATTCCCAAATTTAATTTATTGGTATGGCTATTGTAAGACTAAAGTCTCGCTACAGAAATAAATTGTGTGTTGATATAGAATCGATATCGAAAACCAGAATTGTAAGCATCACATAAAAATATTGATATGAATAATTTTAAATCAACATTATTAAATCTGCCTCCAGTTGTTAAAAATCTGCTGATAATAAATGCATTGATGCTTTTGGGCACATGGGTTTTACAACAAGCAGGTATTGATTTAACTAGGATATTAGGTTTACACTTTTTTGCATCGGATTATTTTAAGCCGTTTCAGTTTGTAACGCATATGTTTATGCATGCTAATATCACGCATTTATTTTTTAATATGTTCGCCCTCTTTATGTTTGGTCGCGTTTTGGAGTCGGTGTGGGGACCTAAACGATTTTTAGTTTATTATATGTTGACTGGCTTGGGTGCTGCAGCCTTGCATACTTTTGTTTTGTGGTTAGATTATTCATCAGTGATGAAAGCTTTTACGGCATTTTCAAACACCCCAACACCTGAACTATTTTCAGCTTTAATAAAAGATACTTTGAGTAAGCCAGCGGGATGGGTTTACGAATTTGCTGATAAGTGGGCAGATAATCCTGATAGCATGGCTTATGCCGAACAGGGCGTTCAGATTGCACGACAAGCTATTACAGCAAGTATTAATGGGGTTACTATTGGAGCTTCGGGTGCTGTTTTTGGTATTCTTCTAGCTTTCGGAATGCTTTTCCCTAATACCGAATTGATGCTAATATTTCCTCCGATTCCAATCAAAGCAAAATATTTTGTGATAGGTTATGGCGCTTTAGAACTCTATTCT
>JADGEF010000198.1 GCA_016744515.1 Marinifilaceae bacterium
TTCTTAACCTTCATCGAATTTCAGTTTTCTTGGCTTTGTTTTGTTATGACAAAAATAGCTTCAGAAAAACTTTACTGCAATACCAACATGTTGGTATTTGTGAAAATTCCACATAAAAAAAACGTGCATTCTACCTATTCGGTAAAATGCACGTTTTATATTTCAACTTACAGATTAAGATCTGTAATTATATTATTTCTTTCTCATCAAAATCTGAATTGGCACACCTGAAAAATTCCAATTATCACGAATCTGATTCTCAAGATAACGTCTATATGAATCTTGAATATACTGAGGTAAGTTACAATAGAACACGAAAGTTGGAGCGTAAGTAGGTAACTGAGAAACAAACTTAATTTGAATAAATTTACCTTTTACAGCAGCTGGTCTAAAGCGCTCTATAGCCTTAAGCATTATCTTATTCAACTCCGAAGTTCTGATCTTGCGAACACGATTTTCGTATACCTCAATAGCACTCTCCAAAACCTTAATCAAACGTACTTTTTCAACAGCCGAAGTGAAAATAATAGGTACATCATTAAAAGGAGCCATTTTATTACGAATATCCGCTTCGAACTCCTTCATGGTATTGGTTTCCTTCTTAAGCAAATCCCACTTATTAACCATGACAACACAACCTTTACGGTTCTTAATCATGATATCTAAAATAGCCAGGTCTTGAGCTTCAACACCACGAACGGCATCTAAAATCAAAACACAAACATCAGCACTTTCAATACTACGAATTGAACGCATTACTGAGTAAAACTCTAAATCTTCGTTCACCTTTGGTTTCTTACGAACACCAGCCGTATCCACCATAATAAAATCGTGACCAAAACCTTGAAAACGTGTATGAATTGAGTCACGAGTTGTACCCGCAATATCAGTTACAATATTTCTTTCAACACCTAATAGTGCATTTACAGTTGACGATTTCCCAACATTAGGACGACCAACAAAAGCAATACGAGGCAAATCTAATTCCTCTTCTTCAGGCTTCTCAATAAAGTCACCAACCAAAGCATCAAGCATCTCTCCCGTTCCCGAGCCATTTACCGATGAAATCGGATAAACCATATCACCTATTCCAAAAGAATAGAATTCGTTGGCAGCATACATCAATTCAGCATTATCAGACTTATTCGCAACCACATAAACCTTCTTCTTGCTACGACGAAGAATCTTCGCTACCGCCTCATCAAAATCGGTTATTCCATGCTTTACGTCAACTACAAATAAGATAGCATCTGATTCCTCAATCGCTAACATGACTTGCTTACGAATCTCATCTTCGAAAATATCATCCGAATTAACTGAAAATCCACCTGTATCGATTAGAGAGAACTCTGCTCCATTCCAATCAGCCTTACCGTAATTTCTATCACGAGTTACACCCGCTACTTCGTTCACAATCGCCTTACGAGTTCCCGTTAAACGATTAAAAAGCGTAGATTTCCCAACGTTTGGACGACCTACAATTGCAACTATATTGCCCATCTCTTAATTATTTTTTCAATCTAACTTTCAAAAGAAAGCCTAGAATCTATATTCAATTTTATTTGAGCGAATATGTCGTCTCTCATAGACAGTTCCATCACTCATCCCAATTGGGATACTCATATTTATTTCTGGTAACCGAAGTTTTTCAACTGAGCATCCTTACTTCTCCAGTCTTTTGCAACTTTTACATAGAGTTGTAAAAATACCTTCTTACCGAAGAAAGCTTCAATATCCATACGAGCTTCAGTTCCAACTTTTTTCAAAGCAGCACCTTTATGCCCAATAATAATTCCTTTTTGTGAAGTTCTTTCCACATTTATAACAGCCATAATCCTAATGATTTTTGGCTCATCCTTATACTCCTCAACCTCAATCTCTACACTATAAGGAACTTCCTTATCGTAGTTCATCAATACCTTCTCTCTAATTATCTCGGTTACAAAAAACTTAGAAGGTAAATCAGTCACCTCGTCCTTAGCAAAATATGCAGGTCCCTCAGGAAGCAACTCAAGAATACGGTTGAATAAGTTATCAACATTGAAATTCTCCTTTGCTGACATAGGAAAAATTTCTGCCTGTGGAATTTTCTCTTTCCAACGATCGTATAGCTTCAACAATTTAGCCTGATCAGTTAAATCAATTTTATTAAGAACCAATAATACTGGAACAGTTGAATTTTGCACTTTCTTCAAGAAGTCCTCGTTCTTGTCAATAGTCTCAACTACATCTGTTACGTAAAGAATAATATCGGCATCAACCAAAGCCGATGTCGAAAACTTCATCATCGATTCCTGAAGCTTATAGTTTGGCTTCAACACACCAGGTGTATCCGAATAAACAATCTGGAAATCATCTCCATTTACAATCCCTTTAATTCTATGACGCGTAGTTTGCGATTTCGAAGTAATAATTGAAATTCGCTCCCCTACCAAATTATTCATTAGGGTTGATTTACCTACATTGGGGTTACCAATGATATTTACAAAACCTGACTTATGAGGTGTTTTTTCTGACATATCTTGATTATGAGGTTTCCAAACTTTGAAAATTAAGATCATTACTTTTCATAAACAGCAATAAACCAAAATCTTATCAGCAAAATCTCGAAACATTTTGAATTTGCAAATATAAGGCTTTTTCTTTGAAGGTAAGAACATGTGTTTGATTTAATTGTGATTGAGTTTATTGCATTCATCAAATAAAATCATTCCTTTTTATCCAATTTAGCTACTAATAGAAAAAGCACCCTCGAACTTAATCGAGAGTGCTCTACATTATCACAAAAAGTTATTACAATTTCAAAACTCCAAGATCATCAGAATAACCATTTTTATTTCCATAAACTTCAACAGATTTAATTTTTGCCTCAAGACACTTTTTCACTACTCCATATTTCTTTTTTCTTTCGACAATTAGCCCCGTAAGTATATAGTTTATTCTCAAGTAAACCGTTCTATCAACTTTTCCAGAATATTTATTCTTACGCTCCTTTATAAAGTCTCTTGCGATCACCTTATTTAATGGGAAATATTTAATTTCAGATTTATTATTGAAAGCAATATTAACTTCATGTGTTTTTAATCCTTTAGATAAAGCTCCAGCACCATAAGCTTTTTTAAGTACTGTAACAGACTCTGCATCAAAACTAAATTCAAATGCTTCTTTTTCAAAAGCATACTTCCCAAATTTAATAGTTGCATTTGTCCTAAACACATTATCCTTCTTAAACTCAGATATCTCATCTGACATCTTATTAACAGTCTTTTCTAAAATATCAACAAACTCAAATTCATCTTGATGATATTTCTCAAAAGTATCATTATCAAATCGATAAGAATACTCTCTTGCAAATGCACTAAGTTCAGATCCGGATATTATTATATACTGCAGAAGTGCTGTCTTAGCATCCATAAATTTACCTTTCCCGCTTAAAAATTGAGATCCTTTTAAAAGAAGCTCACCACTTTTCAAAGCCAATTCTATCTCAACAGCAGCATTATTAAATGATGACACCTCTGACTTTGATGGTATAACAGCATAGGTCATAATCTGACCACCAATATTTTGTTTTTTAAAAAATTTAACTGGGAATCGTTTATACGAAGATGTTTTTGGAAAAACATATTTATTTGAAACTAACCCTGCTGGCACATAAACATGCTTAAACTTCTTATCATAATTAGAGCCAATTCCTAATATTATGGTATCGCCTACTTCAATTTTCAATCCTGATTTTGTATAATATGGTTCCAACGATTTCGTACCTGACACCTGTGCAATAGTAGATAATGGTATCAATACCATAAATACTAACAAAAATTTTCTAATCATACTTCATTTTTTATGTGACCAATCATCCTCTAAAATTAATATTTATAATCAAACTTGCTAAACTATTAAAATGTTATTTTAAACAAAAAGCACCCTCGAACTTAATCGAGAGTGCTTTCTTATTAGATATGAGCTTTGAGATATGAGAATTTAGAAATGTAATTAAATCTAACTCCTATCTCAATTCTTATTTCTTCATCATTTCAGCATAATGCTTGTAAAACAATGGAATTGTGTTGATCCCATTATAGAATTGCTCCAATGGGAAGTTCTCGTTTGGAGAGTGAATCGCATCAGCCTCAAGACCGAATCCCATTAATACTGATTTTGTTCCTAAAATCTCTTCGAAAGTAGAGATAATTGGAATAGATCCTCCCGAACGAACCGGTACCGGACGCTTACCATAAACTTCAGTATAAGCTTTTTCTGCCGCTTGATATGCAGGAATATCGATAGGACAAACATAACCTTGTCCACCATGAAGAGGTGTCACCACCACTTTTACACTGTCAGGAGCAATTGACTCAAAGTGATCTTTGAAAAGAACAGAGATCTTTTCCCAATCTTGATTTGGAACTAAACGCGTTGAAATTTTAGCATTCGCTTTAGATGGTAATACCGTTTTAGCACCTTCGCCAATGTAACCACCCCAAATACCACAAATATCAAATGATGGACGAATTCCTGTGTGCTCAGAAGGTGTATAGCCTTTTTCACCAGCTAATTCTTTCACATCAATTGCTTTCTTATATTCTTCTACGTCGAAAGGCGCTTTAGCCATCATAGCACGCTCTTCTTTTGAGACTTCAATAACATCATCGTAGAATCCAGGAATGGTAATATGACCATCCTCATCAACCATCTGAGTAATCATTTTAGCCAAAACATTGATAGGATTTGCT
>JADGEF010000199.1 GCA_016744515.1 Marinifilaceae bacterium
ACTTCATAACTACTACGGGCTCATCTGCCACCTTCAATCCCTTAACAAATCCTTGTCTCTCGACTTGTTTTTTTGCTTAGTTCTAACTAATAATAATAAGAGAACAAGAATAAAGGCTTCCCTCGTTAAGCAAACTATCCTGTTAACAAAGCCGTCCGTTGTAACATGTGAAAGTGTTCGGACATTGGGCATCGGCACTTTTTGCAACCTTACCCCAAACACATGCCAAAATCGGTTTACTTACGTTACGTTCCGCTAACTTACTAAGTCTTCCTTCACACCCTACCGTTACCAATAGCGCACTTGACTTCGTATTGCCTTCCCTCCGATTGGGCGACTCAGTTGTCTTTCAAACTGACGGAAAAGTTTGCATGCAAGGCAAACAAACAAAAAGAGTTGACCCAACAGTCAACTCTTTCTCATCCATTCATATTTTAATTCTATTAGTTAACTCTCAGCTTCACAACCACCTTTTCTATCAATTCCGATTGCTTGAATTGAATTCCTGGGGCATGCAAATCCTCAGGATAAAGAACAGCTGCAACTCCCTCAGTCATAATCAAATTTGACCATTCCTCAAGCTTGAACAGTTCAAAATCATTATCCTCATCGTAAGCCTGTGTAAGCATTGCTTTATCACAATTAGCAACTAAAATCACTTCGCTGCCAGAATGCACATATTGCACATCAATGAATTTCCGATGTGCCTCGAACACAGGCTCCAAACCATTCTTGGAATCGTATTTCTGAAAAATGGCAAAAATTCTTTCTCCATCAATTTCAACTTTTTGCGTATATCCTTTTTCAATTTGTTTAAAAATTGATTGATGATCTGTACTAATTAGAAACTCAGCTACAGCTTGCAAGCTTTCGCTTAAGTTTTTATTCTTTTTTAAATCTCTTATTTTCCCAAATTCGGCCATTAGTCTTTAATATTAAAATGTAGCCACACTATTGTCCATGACTACAGGTATACAAACATATCTTACATTATTTTTTCAATACTGATAGGGGGCAAATTATCTTCCCAACTGATGTATCATTGATACTAGAATAGTATATTAATGCTTAGGCTTTTTATATTTATCCTTACCATCAGTCAACCATTTTAAAGAGAAACTAACAAATGCATTCTCTGTGTATCCATCTTTCTCAAAAAACAAACCAATGTCTCCATTTTTAAGAACTGTTAAAGATGAATAAGCTGAGCTTCCTGTATAAATCGTTTTCCCCTTAGACCAAGTTTCCCCTTCGTCATAACTAATACGTACAGTCATATTTTTACGACCTTTACTCATTTTTGCATTTGAAAAAAGTAGACGATTCTTTTTATAGCCATCTTCTATTGCGGTGTAGCGAATAATACTCGCATTACAGCCTGGATCAATTAGCGCAGACTCTTTATTCGTCTCCCATGTTTTTCCCTCATCAGTGGAGATATGAACATATCTCATTCCTTTACCATTTGCGCGACTGTTAATCATCCAATTACCGTCAGCCAACTCCACAACTTTCGACTCATCAGCAGGTTGAACAGGAGTATCAATCATAAACCATGATTTTCCATGATCATCGCTACCAAACAGATGCAAACCGTTATTTAGGTTTACCATACAATGCAATAGCTTCCCAGAGCGAGTTTGTATTCCCCTTCCAGAAGTAATAAATTTAAAATCGGCATGCCATTCAGGCTTTGCTATTTGGGATGTAATATCCTCTGGTTTACTCCAACTTTTACCATTATCTGTGCTTTTTACCACATGCAGGTAATAAATATCTTTTTCCTTATCCAAATCCATATAATTATAGAATAAAAATATTTCTCCAGTCATTTTATCAACAATCATAGATGGATCTGAAGCAGATTGACCATAAGGAAAATTTACAACCATCTCAATATCAGACCAAGTTTTCCCATTATTCGAACTTCTGCGTGCGACAATATTGATATCTTTACTCCACTTCAGGTCACCACATGAGGGAATTCTCTCGTCAATGGCAGCAATCAAATCACCATTAGGGGCTGTTATAATAGCTGGGATACGATAGCAAGAAACATTTTTGTTCATTGATTTGTCAAATAAACTATGATACTTTTTTACACCTTTAGCAATTTGTGACTTCTTTTCCTGTGCATTCACCCCCAATGTTATAAGGGCCAACAGGATTACAATTGTTTTCTTCATAATATATAAATTTTTAATTCTATTTCTTCAAATAATCTAAACGGTCTCAATTAACTAAACGCAATTTGTATGCCAGTTGTCATCTCCAATTAAGTTTTTAAATATCAAACTTAAGTTTTGGAACTTCAGATATATTTCCATCTTTTACCACAACAGGTATACAAGTAAACATCCATTTCCAGGAACTACCTCCATGAGGAATTTTTAAAAGGACTTTATTCCAGCCTTTTTTTAATAGAATCATAGTTGGTTTACGATAAAAATAATCTTCATCAACAAAAGGAATTTCAGGAGTGTTTGCAGCCAGACCAGCTTGTTTCCAATATGGTGGTTCAATTTCCTGATTATTTACCCAAATTTTAGGATTAGTTGTATGCCATTGACCTAAATTAGGCAATGGTCCTCCACGGCGTCCACCTGAACGAGACCATCCCTGAAAACTAATCCAGAAATCTATATCTTGCTTTTTGGGAGACCAAATTCTGGTCATAGCATATACTGTTCCTTTTTTTTCTTTAACAGGTGATGGAAATCCGAAAAAGTGTTTCAAATGTACTGTTCCTCCATGGATATTCTCAGACCTCCATTGGTATTTTTTCCCATTTATTTTGTATTCATCTTGAATAATATTTTCAACAGGAAAGCTAACAGACGTATTACCTCCATGATTAAAAGGACCAATGATTTTCCAGGGTATATGTGCATGCTTTAAATAGGGAAATTCTTTAGCTTGAAAGAAAAGATCACGGTGGACTGTGAGCTTCTCTTCAAAATCTATATAATCTTGATATTCCGATATTCCTTTTGGAGGTAGTTGAGCCCAGTATTCTTTTCCTTTATAATTCTTTTTTCCTTTCCATACAGCATCACTATAGACCAACATAGCCGGATAAACAGGATTTTGTTTGATAAGATTTCTTTCATCCTCAACACGATTATCATTCCAAAGACACAAAATACCACCTAAGGCAAATTCATCACCATGCTCCTGACGACAAACCTGTTGATAGAATAAACGACTCATTCCAGCCAATGGATCAAGATGATTGATATAATTAGCACGACTATCAATAAATGGGTGTCCTTTTAGAGGTTCGTGCTGAGACCAAAGTTGTTTTACCGAAGTACTATCGTTTGGAGAAACCATGCCGTGCCACCACGAAATATACTTTCGCTTGTTCTGTTCCACGCATTTAATCAAGGGTACAAGAAAGTCTGAATCTACTCTTTCTTCCCGATTTCTGACCTCATCGGTACCCAAATGAATGTAAGGCATTTTTTCAGCAGGTACCAAGGCACATAATTCATCGATTAAATCAAGCAATATTTTTTGTACCTGAGGGCTGTTCATTGATTTTAACCCAAAAGCTTTACGAAAAGCCTTGGAATGACCTGGAATATCAAACTCTGGTATAAGTGTAATATGTCGACTTGCACAAAAATTTACCAGATCAATAAATTCTTCCTGTGTGTAATACTTATCAGGGTTTCGACTAGTGACCTTAGGAGACTGTAATTGAGGATAAATTTTACTTTCCAGACGCCATCCTGGATCATCGGTCAGGTGAAAATGAAAAACATTGTACTTATAGTTGGCCATCACCTCAAGTTGTTCTTTCAGAAATTGAGGTGATTGGTAATTTCTGCCCACATCGTGCATAAATCCGCGAATTTGGAAAGCAGGCCAATCCTTTATTTCGCAATGTGCAATTTTTGCGTTCTTTCTTTCTTTTCGAATTAATTGCTTTAAGGTTTGGATACCATGAAAAATACCAGTGGGGCTTTCCGCTACTATTTCCACACGATTACCTACCGACAAACGATAAGCTCCATCAAAACCAAGCGGGTTTAATACTTCCCCTTTAGTCAATTCTATATGGAGTGTTTTTTTTCCTATACCAAAATTGACTTGAATTCCTTCACGGGATAAAAAACCAATGAGATATTTTTTCTCCTTAACAAAATTCGCATCCGAGTGAATACTAACGCTACTAAAATTTGTCCAAACATGTCCCCATTCCAATTGCTGAGGTTGCGGAATTAGCGGAAGTTCTACTTCTGATTTTACAAAGTGAGGTAAAAACAAGAATTGTAGGAGCAGAATTGTAAATAGATGAGATTGCTTCATTGTACCTGTTTTATAAACAATGGTTCGTTAAGTTTTTATTTGACTCTGATTATCAACAAGCTAAGATTATTGCATTAGTGATTTTAAACTTATTGATAACAAACAGGTTGACGATTAATTACTAAAAACTAACAAACTTGTTGTTATCAATAGATTAAGATCATTGCCTTACTTGTGATAAATGATCCACAATAAGCATCTTGCAAGTCAAACTAACTAATAAAATTGAATGGACTATTGATAAGAAAAGCTTGTTGCTATTGAAACCTTAAATATACCTCTTTACTTTATGAATTTAGGGAGTCATATTCATCAAAATAGGTTGAAGTATTTTACATGGCTTAATTTTCCGTGGGAAAGACCTAATTCGAGTTTTGGTTACAACTAACT
>JADGEF010000057.1:0-18396 GCA_016744515.1 Marinifilaceae bacterium
TCGCCGCCTGTAGCATCAACATCAGTAACAGTAATTGTGAAGGTCTCTTCTACTGTTGATTCATCTGAACTTGTCGCTTTAATCGTAATAGCATGTGATCTGTTTTTCTCATAGTCAATCTGACTGGCATCGGCTACTGTTACGATGCCTGAACCTGAGTCGATCTTAAATCGACCTTCTGCATCAATTACCAATTCGTAAGTGATATTATCGCCATCTTCATCGGTTGCCAAAGCTGTGATATGAACAAGGGCATCGGCTAGTACATTTTCACTAATTGTATTATCGGCAGCATCATTGTCTATCAAGTTTGCAATGGTATGATTTCCATCAATAATTGTTATTCTTGCGGTTTGCTCACCATTCTCTATACCATTAACTACTGAAGAAATTGATATATCAACAATCTCATCATCCTCATTCAAAACATCTTTAATAGACGAAAGTTCAATAACTCCTTTAGTTTCTCCAGCAGAAATTTCAATAGTGGTCGGATTTGTAGCATTAAATCCTGGAGTTAAATTATAATCTGTGTCATCAGCTGTACCTAGATAACTTAAATTAATAGTAACTGGCACTAATGTTGGGTAACTTAACTCAACAGTAATCGCGGAACTTTCGCCATCTTCTTGAATAATAGATTTTTCTACAGATAGATTAACCTCTGCTAACGGAGCTATTCCAAAATTCTGATTGAAATAAGCAATTCCCACTGAATAAATCGTATATGAACGCGGATTTGTTCCAGTTACAGCATTGGGTTCGAAACTCACCTCTACAAGATATTGTCTTCCTATCTGAGGTTTAAAAATATAATTACCTAAGGCTTCTGGATAGCCAAAAGATCCAGGAAGTTTAGTTATAAAAGTTTCAATTAATTCATCACTTCCATCTATGCTTTTATCGTAATTCTTATCCCAATATAGTTCAACTTTAGCTCCTATCAATGCTAACTCACCATCATCTTTAAATCCATTCCTATTTGTATCATCAAAGACAGTTCCACTAATACTTTTAGGAACAAATAATTCACATGTGTTTTCAGGTTCTTCCAATACACACAATTTATCTATACTCGAATTATATGAATGCCAATATGTATTAATAGAATTTCTGTTTCCATATCCAGAATCAGTTTTATAATTATAGGTATTCCATGCATGGCTCGGTGCTAAATCTCCAGTAAGTTCAATTTTAGGTTGTCCATTCATTAAGCTCCCAGAAATATCTCTATCGTCCCAAAACAACTTCGGAATATAATCTACCCAAACCCCACCTGCCAACACCTTAGGAGCTTCAGGACGAACTGTTCTAGGTACAATTCCTTTTGTTAAAAATTCGACATCATACATTGGGAAATGAAATGTTCCCTGTATGTAATTAAACATCACCTGTACTTGTGTTGGATTTACATCGTCACCGTTTGCATCTTTCCCATCCCAATAAATATCCCGAATTAGAGGACTTCCTTCATTAGCATTTGGCTTAAAAAGCTGTGTAATAACCAACTCGCCTAAATCTGGCTCAAACTTTCCGTTTTTATTGAAATCAAGAATCATCTCAATACGGCCCTTTTTATCTACAGCCACTCGAAAATAATAGCCTGTATCAGGACAACCAAATAATTTTGGCAAACCATCAACACCATCCACTACAAAATGTCCAAAATCATCGGCACTTACATATACATCTGGGTCTGGGTTATTTAAAAATATTGGAAACTCAGGAGAAAGCCTATTTTCTTCAGGAACTGACTTCCTATTTATCGTAAAATCATCAGTATTACTAGCTCCAGACCAGTTAAATGCTAAATTAAATGCAGCACCTCTAAAACCAGAATTTTCAAAATCAACTTCAGTTACATAACCTCCTGAAAAGTTACTTTCAGTACAGTAACTATACACTTTACCATTAAATGGTCTTATAAAAGAGTCAAAAAATCCATCATCATCGTCATCATCATCATCATCATCATCATCATCAGCTTTACGCTTATAACCAGGACTTTGAAAAGCCCAGTCTTTACTCCAAACTCTCCCCGGTTTCAATGCCCCCGCTTTGGTTGCAACAGTAATATCCCACAATTCGGTAAATATTTTGTCATCATTATAAACTGATTCAGATTTACTAAACTCGATATAATAATCTCCTTTAGTCAAACCTGTTGGATCAAAAATCATAGCATCATATCCCGCAGCATCTCCAAGCTGCTTAGGTCCTCGAACTACATTATCCCAACGTTTAATATTCCCTTCTTTGATTTTAAAACCTGCAGGATTATTGGCATTAGGCCATACAACATTCCCATTAGAATCCTTAATTCGAATATATGCATTCGTTTTTTTACCATAATTAGGGTAATGACCATTAGTTACAAACTGAGAAAACCCAAAATAAACCTTTTCATTTTCAGGATCTTCAATATGAATATACAAGCGTTGTTCTGGTGCTCCATCATAGCGCCCAAAATCGCCATATTTATCAAAACACAAAGCCAAATATAACCGATCAGTAGAATTAGGAGCCAACTGCTTAGTTCCTTCTGCAAAGGTTTTATGAGTACCAATAGATAATAGTACAATCAAAAATAATACTACTTTTCTTAAGTAATAACCGACTTCTTTATAGGTGTATAATTTCTTCATACATTTTGTATTTTGGTAACCCTATCCCAAAGGATAATTCGATAGCTAAATATTTTGAAAATATGATTCACTCGAAAGTAAGTACATAGCGATGTACAACATCCAGCATTAATATAGGATCGAGTCCTAATATTATAGAGATTTGCAACTCAAAATTAAAGTCGCATTTACGATCACTTACTTTTCTACCTGTTCTTCTAAAAAAGTATTCAGTTCAAAATCGACACATCGGTTAATTCTATACCAATCTTCCAACGTCTGCCCTTCAATTCTATCGAAAGGCGAAGCCTCACCCAAAGCAAGAATAACAACCCTTTCGACATTTATTCCTTCTTTTACGAAAAACTCTCGGGTTGCTGATGCTCGCCTGAAAGCCAAAGCGTCATTATACTCCGATGTTCCTCGTGTATCTGTTCTTGCAACAAGAGTTACCATTAACTTATTATTATTCTTCAATAAGTCGACAACCTTATTTATATTAAAATAAGCTTCTGGTTTTACATCTGATTTATCAAAATCAAAATAAATTGAAGCTAAATCATCAGGTAAATATTCTTCTTTGACAACTTCCTCTGGCATCTTATTCATTTCCAAAAGGTGGCTCATGTTAGCAAGTGTATCAGTACAGAAGAACTTGAAGTCTAGAGCATAATAGCCGTCCTTTTTTGCAAAGACTCTATAGCTTCTATTATTTTTTAAGTTCACATTATAGTTCCCTATTCCCAATTCTGGGTGTAAATCGGTAATATCTGGTTCAACTACTTGTAAGACATCAGGAATCAAGAATTCTCCTGTCGCTTTATCTTTAGTTAAAAAGTTCACGTTTGTAATTGGAGTATCGTGACTTCTCTTCATTTTAAAATGATATGTTTTTTCAGAATCTAGAATATAACTATACAGAACTGTATCAATAGGAGAGTAAGAGTACTTTTCTATTAAAGTTCTAAAAGACTGCTCACCTTTTATATCAAAAGAGAATTTCTTCTCAGTATCATCATAGTTTACTTTAACACCTTTAGGTCTAATAACACTTATTTGATCTGGTATTACAAAAGCATTACCAAGAGAATCCTTAATCACAATATTTATTCTATTATCTTGCTCTATCTTAAAACTATAGATATCATCTTCACCAACTCCTCCAGATCTATTAGAAGCAAAATAACCAACTTGACCTTCAGTATGTAATACCAAAGAAAAATCATCACCACTAGAATTTAAGGGTGATCCTAAATGTCCTGCTTCAAAATTTCCTCCATCAGTGTTTACCACGTAAAGATCCAGTCCACCTTTTCCTGCACGACCATTAGATGAGAAAAACAGTGATTTCCTTGAATTAAAAAATGGAAACATCTCATCGCCTTTCGTATTAACTCGCGCCCCTAAATTCTCAGGTTGCGACCATTCTCCATCGATTAAAAGACTTCGATATATATCAGTTCCTCCAAAGCCTCCAGGCATATTCGACACGAAATATAAAACCTTACCATCATATGAAAGGCTAGGATGCCCTACTGAATAATCATCACTATTGTATGGAAATTCAGCATTCACCCTCCATGTACCATTTTTCTCTTCAGCAATAAATATTTTCAGGTTATTTGTTCCATTACCATCACGTTTCAATTTGCCTTTATAGTAGTTACTTCTAGTAAAAAACATTTTTTTGAAATCAGCAGAAAAACTAATAGATCCTTCATGAAACTTTGATCCGATACTATTTCCAAAACGCACAATTTGTTTACTGAATTCTTTATTTTCATCGTATAAAAACAAGTCTAAAAAGTATTCACCATTCCAATCATATTTATCATCCCTATAATCTTTACTTTGACGGCCTGAACTAAAGATCAATTTCCCTTTATAGTAAATAGGAGCGAAATCAGAATAGATTGAGTTAAAAGGAGATGATTCCAAATCACAAATCAGGTCTTTAAGAGTTTCATTAGCAAATCGAGTAACATTCTCGACCTCTTTTTTAATATCCTCATCGTTTGGGTAAATATCTAAATATTGCTGATAAATAAATAGGGCTTGCCCGTAGTGTCCTCTTTCTTTTAGAAAATCACCTAATAATATTAAATCAGAATCCTCTTTATTCTCTGATTCAATCAATAGTTCAAAATATTCAGCTGCCTTTTCAATATAACTTATCTTATGGTACGACTGTGCTAATCTTCTCAAAACATAAGCGTTTTGAGCATCACTCTTCAATGCATATTCATAGTATTCTATGGCTTTTTTATAATTAAAATCATCAAACTCACGATCACCAGAACGCACAGAAAATCTCTGTGAGAAAGAAGCTGATGAAATAGCTAATAAGATGAAGAATAACACAAACCTATTCATATATATTAATTTTATACGATGCTAGAAATAACGAGGAGATCTCAATCTCTTCGATTTAAATACAATATCATAACTCAGTGATATTTCGTGCGACCCATCTGTTCTGCTCGATAGTTTAGAAACAGCGACATCATAAGAGTAGCCTAATCGAAGTTGATTATTTATATTAACCTGAAAAATCCCAGCAACCGAATCTTCGTTTCTAAAAGATACCCCTAACCAAAATCGATCTAAAAATATAGCCGTCGCTGTTAAATCCCAAGAAAGTCTCGAACCTCCTGTTGCTTTTATTAATGCAGAAGGCTTAAGCTTTATAAATGGATTCACTTTAACTAAATATCCTGCCATTAGAAAATAATGTAATTTGGTTTTATCTAGTTTTGCATTTGAAACTCCCCCACTCTTTACTTCTGTTTGAAGTAATCTAGGGATAGATAACCCGACAAAAAAATCGTCGCCATATATATAACTACCAACACCAAAATTTGGAAGCACGTTATTACTAAGCTCTTTCATTAATGGATCATATTGATCTACAACTCTAGAATTGGTTAAATCAACTTTTTGATGTGTTAAACCTGCCTTTAATCCAAGGTTCATAAACACAGTTTTCGCTAGTCTAATTTTATAAGAAAGATCAATACCAACATCAGTATTATTTTCTGGACCAATAACATCTGTTTCGAGAGTTAAACCTACGCCCATATTAAAGAAAGAAATAGGAGAATTCACAGAAATAGCTGCACTTTTTGGTGCACCATCTAAACCAACCCATTGCTTTCTTGCGATCCCTAAAATCTGAGTAGATCCTCTGGAACCAGCATAAGCTGGATTGATAGAAGAAGGGTAGTTTAAATATTGGGTGAACATCTTATCTTGTTGTCCAAATCCCTCACAAATAAAGCCCATCAATAGAATTAATATGACAAATGTTTTTTTCATTAAATTACAGCGTAAAATTTTCAGCTTTAAGCAAAACCAATAAACTCCAAATAGTTTACTATATAGATTATAAATAGGATATTTATTAAAAAGATACACAAAAGTCTTATTTTTTTTCAACTTAGCAATACCAATTACATGAACCGTCCTTATGTTTACACGAAAAGCACTTGTCAAGGGTTAAAGAAAAATCAAATCAAATACATTACATTAAAATCACTTCTAAAACATAAATTTTCATTTTTGATAATAATTGCGAAAATATATTTCGAAAAACAAGTTGCCTTTTTAAGTAAAACAGCAAGTTCATTAACAAGAAGTGTTACATTTGTTACTTATACTTTGAGAATCTTAATAATAAACCCCATGAAAAAAATAATAAACCCTTTTTTAAATAGTAAAAATGGCAACTGTTTTGGATGCTCTCCACACAACAGTAATGGATTAAGAATGGACTTTTTTGAAGATGGAGAATACATTGTTGCAGAATGGGTACCACAAGCACATCTTTCAGGCTTTAAAAATGTTTTACACGGAGGAATTCAAGCTACTATTATGGATGAAATAGCGAGTTGGGTGGTGTTTGTAAAATGCAAAACGAGTGGGGTTACCACTGAGTTGAATGCTAAGTACCGAGGTGCAGTTCTTACTGATCAGGGAAAAATAACCATCAGAGCAAAATTGATTTCTCAGGAAAAGAAATTTGCCAAAATACATACCGAAATACTTGATCATAATGGAAAACTTGGCTCACAAGCAGAAGTCACTTATATGATATTCCCTCAAGAAATAGCAAAGAAAAAATTCGAATATCCAGGTGTGGAGGCATTCTACGAACCTAAATAAAATTTCATTTTTAACATATCAACCTATTTAGAAAACCCTTAGAAACTATATCGAATCTAAATTCAAATATAGTTTTGGATTTCAAATAAAAAAAACGCTATTTTTGCCGCTTAATCAGTACACATCATCTGGGAAACTGGTAAATCCGAATTTCTAATTCGGCCAAAAAACAAAAGGATGTATATCATTAGTAAGCATAGCACTTTTGCGCTTCCCATATCTACCAAAAGATACCTCTCTTCCTTAAAGAGAGCACTTAGTCTCCACCTGTATTTTATTTTCAACACAATTTATCCTAAGCAAAACATTTGCTTACATTATAATTTTGCATATTCTAATTATGTGAATGTTTCAAACTCTCAAACATTAAACAGATACCATTATGCATAGATATAAAACCATTATTTGGGATTATAACGGAACGCTTCTCAACGATATCGAAATTGGAATTGAGAGCATCAACATTATGCTGAGAAAACGTGGTTTACCATCACTTACCAGTGAAAGTTACCGTGAAGCATTTACTTTTCCTGTAAAAGATTATTACGAAAAAGTTGGTTTCGATTTTCAAAAAGAAGATTGGGATCTAACTGCTCAAGAGTTTATTACCAATTACACAAATCGCTTACCCTATTCTGACATATTCCCAGAAGCAAGAATCTTACTTGATTTTTTTAAGAAACAAGGTAAAAAACAATTCATTCTTTCTGCAATGGAAATAAACATGCTGAAGGATTCAACACGAGAATTAAATATTCAAGAATTTTTCGATGAAATTTCTGGGATCGACAATATATATGCCAGCTCTAAAATTGAGAATGGGAGAAATCTATTTCATAAACATCAATTAAAAGCTAAAGACGTTTGTCTTTTGGGTGATACCACTCACGATTACGAAGTGGCTCAAAGTTTAGGTTGCCAATGTTACTTAATTGCATCGGGACACCAATCTTTTGAAAAATTAAAAGCAACAGGCTGTCCGAATATTATAAATAGCTTAAACGATATTGCTACAGAATAAACAACCATTTTAGATATATCATTTTTTCAAACAATCATTTTACTTACAACAATGAAAAAACTCCTTACAATTTTTGCAATTCTTTCGGCATTTGCCGTAAATGCTCAAAACTTACAATTACATCGCGATTTTGAGCGAGGACATTTCACAACGACTTTCGAAATGTTTAAAATAGATAAATGGGGTAACACTTTTACCTTTATCGATTTTGATTACGATGCTGAGAACGGTATCAACCAAAGTTACTTTGAAATCGCTCGTGTATTAAAAACTGAAAAAATGCCTATCGGTCTTCACATTGAGTACAACGGAGGTGTTGGTAATGCTGGAGTAGTAACTGAATTCCCTATTGACTTAGGATATACCATTAACGACGCCTGGATTTTTGGTCTTAACTATTCTAAAGGAACTGCTAAGTGGGGATTCTCTACATATGCTGGTTACAAATCAATAAAAAATGCTGACAAGGCTAACTTCCAAGTAACAGGAACATGGTATGTAAACATCCTTGACGGAAAAATGACTTTTTCAGGATTCGCTGATCTTTGGACGGAAAAAGGATTAAGTGACAACACAATCTTCTTGACAGAGCCACAATTTTGGTATAACGTAAATAAGCAATTCTCTTTTGGTGGTGAGGTTGAAATCTCAAACAACTTTGCTGGAATCGAAGAATTTAAAGTTCGTCCTACCTTAGCAGTTAAGTGGAATTTCTAGTCATCTCCATTATCACAATATAAATGAACCGTAGCTAGTTATTTTTTATCTAGCTACCTTTCACAAATCTAAACTACCATGTTAGATAAATTTTTCAATATTACAGGCCAAGGTTCGACCATGAAGACAGAAATTGTCGCTGGTTTAACCACCTTTGCCACTATGGCATATATACTTGCTGTAAACCCCTACTTCCTTTCAGTAGCAGGCATGGATTACGGTGCAGTAATGACAGCAACAGCACTATCTGCAGTTGTTGCAACATTAGTTATGGCTTTGGTTGCAAAGCTTCCTTTTGCACTAGCTCCTGGCATGGGGCTAAATGCCTTTTTCGCCTTCACCGTTTGTGGTGTAATGGGATGCAGTTGGCAGTTAGCTCTTACAGCTGTATTTGCTGAAGGTATCATTTTTCTTTTGCTTACATTCTTCAATGTACGTGAAGCAATCATCAACTCTATTCCAACCAACATCAAACACGCCATTTCAGTAGGTATTGGTTTATTCATTGCCTTTATTGGTCTGGCTCATCAAAAGGTTGCAATTATCGTTCAAGGGCAAGGTATTCCAGTACATTTAGGTGACATGCATGCTCCAGGAGCGTTACTTTGCATCTTAGGTATCATCGTTATTGGGGTACTATTAGTTCGTAAAGTTAAAGGTGCGATTCTTATTGGTCTGCTTGCTGTAACTGTAATTGGTCTTATCCCAGGTTTTGATATTACAAGCTTTCCTAAAGAAGGTGGTCTTGTAAGTCTACCTCCATCGTTGGAGCCTATCTTCTTCAAATTTATTGGCTTCGACGAAATCCTTTCCTGGAAATTTGTTTCTATTCTATTTGTTTTCCTTTTTGTTGATATGTTCGATACTGTAGGAACACTTGTAGGTGTCGCTTCTAAAGCTAATCTTTTGGATAAAGACGGAAGAGTACCTCGTGTAAAACAAGCTTTATTTGCCGATGCTATTGGTACTACTGTAGGTGCTGTAATGGGGACATCAACTGTAACAACTTACGTTGAAAGTGCTGCAGGTGTTGCAGAGGGTGGTAAAACAGGTATGACATCATTAACTGTTGCCATCATGTTCTTCCTAGCTTTATTCTTCACTCCTTTATTTACTATGATTCCTGCTGCTGCAAGTTCTTCGGTACTTGTTATCATCGGTATTTTCATGATGAGCCCAATCACCAAAATTAACTTTGATGATTACTCTGAATTCATTCCAGCTTTCCTTACAATGATTATGATGCCACTAACATACAGCATTGCAGAAGGTATTGCATTCGGTATGCTTTCATATGTTATTTTAAAGGTATTAACAGGCCGTTACAAAGAACTCAACATACCTATGGTTTGTATCGCTTTAATATTTGTATTAAAATACTACTATAATATTGGTGAGTAATTACTAGATCAATTTGAACATTGAGCTTTGACTCATGTCCAATATTTCATCTCGAAATCTAATAAAACCAAAGCTCTACGCCCCCAATCGTGGAGCTTTTTTTTTGCGCTCAACTCTTTAAAATTGCACATTTATCTCAAAATATCAAGAATTACTTCAATACATTTTTCTTTTTCCTCAATGAAACTCATATGTCCTGAATTTTCAAAAACAATCGAATTCATATCATTAGCATCAGCCCATTTCATCCCTTTATCAAAAGGAATAAAATTATCCTCTTTACCAATAAAACTGTATTTAGGAACTTGCAAGGCTTTAAGAACATCATTTCTATCAGAACGATTCATCATAGCATTAAGAGCAGCCACAATCCCTTCTTCAGATGTAATTAATGCTATTCGTACCATATCTTCAATTTCCTTACCAAACAGATTTTGATTCTTCCGTGAGAACGTATTAGGGATAGCGGTGTTGCATATTAATTCTTTCTTACCTCTACTAACAAGGTCAATTTCTCTGATTCGATTTCCCTTCTTTTCATCTGTGTCAGGATTAGCTGTAGAATGTAGCAATGAAAAACTAGCTAAATAATCTGAATATTTATCTGCAAAAGCTAATGCAACGTAACCTCCCATTGAATGCCCCATTAAATGAACTTTACTCAGTTTCAGTTTCAATATCAATTCAAAAAGAACTTCCGCCATCTCTTCAACACCAAAATCCTTAGTTTTGGTAGTCGACTGACCATGTCCAGGTAAATCAATACAAATAACCCTTACATGGGTAGCCAAATCTTCAGCGAAAGCATCAAAAGTTTCAATAGCTTCTAAGTAACCATGCAAAAGAATAAGCACCTCACCGTCTCCTCGATCGGAGAATCTTAGTTTTGAAATTTTAGTTTCTAAATAATGTATCATATATCAATCAGTTTTAATCTTTACAAAGCTTTAAATTTAGAATGCCTTATATCCGCAAGAAAAGAAGATAAAAACGGGCAGTTCAGTAATAAAAGCTATTACAGAGCTTGCCCGATTGTAAATTTTCCACCTATTTAGGTGAAAAACACCGTCGCAGATGAAAATTACTTATTCTCAAGAAAATATCAAATGCATTAGCCAATTTTTCGAAACCAACTGGTTTGAACTTTGCATAGAGCAAATACAAACATCGATATAAGCTTTAATCGTGATAAATTAATTTTTCCTTCAAAATGAATATTCAGTATTAATATGAATTCCTTACTTTTAGCGTTAATTTTCTCCATTAGAAAAATGAGTGATATCATTCTTCTAAGATGATGAAAATCAACGTCTTACTGAAACACCTAGCGACTCATCTCACTAACACACAGTGATTTACATTATTGCCATGTGCTAAAATGAATTTCTATCTAATTTTGAGATAATTTGTGAGAATAAATTTAAATTCGTCATAAGAGAAGGCAGTTTTTGTTGTGCAACTCAAAGTTAATATTGAGATACTTAAATTCATTCTCTTTTTTAAAATCGTTTAGGACGCGATTGTTTTGTTATATATATATTGTGATTTTACGAACAGATTAAAAATTGAATTCATAGGATGAAATTACACATTACAATATTCTTCCTTTTATTTATATTCCTAAATGGGTTTCAGTCTTATGTTAGGAACAATTTGGATAATAAGCAAAATGAAATAATAAGATCAACGGATTTAGTAAGATGGCGGTAGAAGCACATGGAGGAAGAATTGGAGTGATATCAGAAGAAAATAAAGAGGTCCTTTTTTGGTTTACACTTCCACATTTTTGTGATTTAAAAATGTTCAAAGATGAATCCTTAAGTAGGGAAGATAAAAGTTTACTACTTAGTAATTCTGATAAATCAGATATTTTAAAGTATGCACTTGAGCTAAGAAAATTGGAGATTTATGAAGTCAGTTCAATTCTGATAATATTAAACAGTATTGAACTGAAAAATAATAGAATTGAAACATGGAGTAGTAAGGTAAGAGAATCCGTTCAGGCTCTTAACAAGGAACAGTACGAGATATTAATAAACTTAGAAACTGGCACGTAAGCAATGCAGAATAAACACACTATACTTGTAGTTGATGATGAGATAGATAGTCTTAGGTTTATTGTTGATGTTTTAACCAATAACGAATTTGAGTATACTATTTTTCAAGCAAATAATGCAGATGAAGCTATGAAAATCGCATGTCATAAGTTTCCAGATGTAATTATTACCGATTGGAATATGCCTGATAAAAGTGGAATAGAATTGATCTCAGAATTAAAGTCAATAGACTCAACAAAAGATATTCCAGTTCTTATTACAACGGCATATATGATTACTTCTTATAATCTTAAAATGGCTCTTGAAGCTGGCGCTATTGATTATATAAGAAAGCCTTTTGATACCATTGAGTTGGAAGCACGTTTAAATGCTGCTATTTTATTATCTCAAAGCAGAAAAGAAGCTCTTCTTTTGAAGGATAAAGAAATACAAGACAAGGTAATGTACATTACAAAAAGGAATCAATTTATTGCCAACCTTGGAAAAGAGTTGCATAAATTGAATTATAATGATAAGAACAGTCAGCTATTATTGAATCAAATAAATAATCAGATAGAAGATTTCTCAAGATCAGATATGTGGGATAAATTTGACACCTCTTTTGGCATTGTTAAAGCTAGTTTTAATAAAAACATACTATCAAAATTCCCTAATTTATCTCCCAAAGATCTTAAAATTGCATATCTGATAGCTGTAGGAATGAGTACAAAGGATATGTCGTCTATATTGTGCCAAACAATAGATAGTATCAAAGTTGCAAGGTATAGAGTTAGAAAAAAAATGAATTTAAACAGTACTGACAATTTACAGACTTTTCTGACTCAATTATAATTTATAAAATACGTCCCCATTCTTGATATTTTCAATAAAATTCTAAAATAATTTTACTTGATTATCTTTTGATGAACCACTTTATTTAAGATCCCTTCTTGAATCATTTATTTTGTCCTTAGTTTTTGGTGTGTGCATACTTCAATCATGTATATGATTAGGGTAAGTTATACTCACTGATTTTGGGATTCCTATTTTGATTACAACAGAATATATGATATCATCTTCAAGCTTAAAAATGGTTTTAGATGCTGGGCTTGCTGATTATGCTAAAAAACAATTAACAGTACTGAATTGAAAGCACGGTTAAATTCTGCTCTTCTATTATCCCAAACTAGAAAGGAAGCTTTATAATTAAAAGAAAAGGATATAAATGATAAGCTATTATTCCTTTGACAAAAAGGGAAGAGTTTATAGAGAATATTGGTCGAGAATTAGCAGGATGATAATCAGCCATTGCTTGCCAGTGTTAAGACATAAATTAAAGAATTCTCAAAATCATATATGTAGGATCAATTTGATACATCTTTTGAAATTTTTAAATCTGATTTTAATAAAAAGCTATTAACTCAACTTCCACCTTTAACAGTAACATATTTAAAAATTGCTTGTCTCATAATGCTGGAAATAAGCAATATCATGAGATAACTTCAATCTTGTGTCAGATGCGATGCTATCAAGGTTGCTTGTCACAGAGTTAGAAAGAAGATGAATTTGAATAATAGTGACAATCTCCAAACTTTCCTTACGCAACTCTAATGATTATGATCTTCAATAATTAAGAAGTTGAGGACTCAGATTCGTGTTTCGTTATATCACTCAATATATTCATTTCTTATTAATAGATCACATTTTGATTACCTCCATTCGGCAACTAATAATTTCTGCTCACGTAAATTTGCAAAGATTTAAGAATTCACGAAAACGAATTCACGGTTAAATATTATAGAAACAACTGTTATTACTAGAGGAATTAGACTTCGGCTATTATTTATTGCGTTAAGAGTTGTTTATTCAACTGCAATTTATGTTCGATAATAAATATTATTAACTACGAACTAGGAAAATGGGCTTGTTCCTATTATGACAAATACTGATGTCGGAGGAAGTAATGTTTACAGTAAGAGATTGGTGAAAAATCGTGCAAATAGTGCTCAAAAAGCACTTCTTAAGTTAGGAGTCTCAGTAGATAGAGCTGATCGGATGTAATCGGGGAAGATAAACCATTATAAAAATCTGATTATAAGTATGATTAAGAGTGGGATAAGCTTAGCTGTTGAGTTGACTTTAAATTAAAAACTATAAAAAAATAATCGATATAACTATGAGGAAAATTTACCCACAAAGTAAGATACAAAGACTGTTAAATTTTTTCTTACTCGCAAGTTTAATGCTTGTTAGTAATATTTCGTTTTCAAATGCGGAAGGGTTAAAAGAATTAGTTAATGGTACTCCAAATGACGTCACAACTCGTTTTGGGTCTAATGACTGGGCTAGTGTAGGCGCTGCTGAAAATAAAAGATTAAATATTTATATTAAAGACCCAACGAGTGAGGTTGTGTACTTCGGATTTAGTACATCTAATGATCCTTATAAAGTGTATGACCCAAATGGAATTGAGGTGTTTTCGACCACGACAAATAATAACGGTTCAGATAGAGATGAAGTACTTGCAGGTCCTTCACCAACATTAATATCGGGAGGTTATACACCTCAAACTTATGTACCCGAATCTGGCGCACCATCAGGAAATTACTATGTAGAGTTTGTTAATGAAACATCTCCATTGTATTGGGATATTACTGTAGCTACTGTTGGAAGTCCAGCTATAGCCCAAAAGGGACGCGTTTGGTCAATGATATGGGAGCTTGGTATGGGTGGATGGTTAGCTGTTGACGCTTTTGAAGCTACCTTATATGCATATTCAACAGATGGTTTTGTTTCTAAGGTAGATTATAAAGGTTCCGATTTCCGACCACATCAGTTTTCAATTTATTACAATGAGAAAGGACCTGGTACCTCGGGAGATTTGGAAGAGGATAGAAAATCTGTTTCTGGAGAACATGGAGAACCTTCGTTTCCTGTGTTTTTGAATCCTCCACCTCAAGAAATTATGCCTAGTGCTGTATTTGGTGATTTTTCTTCGACACCAACAATATCTAGAACAGCAGTAAATGGATCAAATAAATTTAGTTTTAATGTCTCGTCCACTCAGGCTGGGAGTTATAATATTTTGCTAAATATTGAGAATCCAAATGTAGAGGGTGTGTATGATAACATATTAAATACAAAAGATCGTGTTCTAACATACGATGTAATTCCTCAGCCAGGAGAAACGGCTCCTTATGTAAGAGCCATTTCTTGGGATGGAACAGATGGAGCTGGTTCTCATGTCAATTTGGATGATGGAGATGATTTGAATTTCTCGGTATGGTATACTGATGGAGGGAGTCACTTTCCAACTTACGATGCTGAATATTTAACAAATGGTTTAAAGGTTTCCCAAGTTCGACCATCAAATGGCTATGTCGTTAAGTTATTTTGGGATGATTCAAATATATCACATTCCCCTGGAGATGGAAGTAGTAAGCGAGAGTTAAATGGAGGTGCGATTCCTGCACATACATGGACGAATGATGATTATGGTGATAAAAATACAATAAACACCTGGTGGTATTGTAATGTTGTAAATAATGGAGCATTAACGCTACCCTTACCAGCACTGAGTGTTGCTGCACCAACAGTACAAGCTACAAATATTAGATTTTCAGAAGTTGGTCAGTCAGCCATGAAAATCAAATGGACGGATGGTAATGGTTCTCAACGTGCTGTTTTTGTAAAACAGGGAAATTCAGGAACAACATCTCCTATTGACAATGAAACTTATACTGCAAATACTGTGTTTGGATCTGGAGAACAAATTGGAACCAGTGGTTGGTATTGTGTTTATAATGGTGGAGCATCTTCATCGGTTGTAGTTTCAGGTTTATTAGAAGATACAAACTATCAAGTAATGGTTTGTGAGTACAACAATGGCTCGGGTAGTGAATTGTATAATACGAGTATTGCAACTGATAATCCAATGAATCAGAAAACAGCAACAGTTGTTCAGGCAACAAATGTGACATTCTCAAATGTTATTGCAAACAGTGTGACCGTTAATTGGATAAATGGAACTGGAACTCGACGATTGGCATTTATAAAGCCTTCAGGAACAAGTCCTATACCTGCAAATAATATAACTTATACTGCCAATACTGCTTTTGGATTGGGAGATGCAATTGGAACAACTGGATGGTATTGTATCTATAATGGAACAGGTTCAACTGTTGATATATCTAATTTAGCTCGAAGTACTGACTATACGGTAATGGTTCTTGAATACTTTGGGTCGGATGGCAATGAAAATTACGTAACAACAACAAATGTAACAAATCCGAACTCTGTAACAACAGCAACTTTAAGTCCTGCGCATCATATTGTTTTTAGCAATGTTGGATCGAATTCAATGGACGTTGCTTGGACAGATGGAGATGGCACATCAAGACAAGTATTTGTTAAGCAAACAAGTTCAACTACTGACGTGCCTGTTCCTGTTGATGGTACAGCTTATTCAGCAAATACGGTGTTTGGATCTGGAGATCAAATAGGATCAAATGGATGGTACTGTATTTATGAAGGTTCGGGTTCTTCAGTTAGCATTACAGGATTAAATCAATCTACAGATTATAGGGTGATGGTAGCAGATTATACTGGAGCTCATGATTATATTGATGGAACTGTCGCAACTAACCCCCTAAATCAGGCTACTCTTGGAATTACACCCACGGTTCAGGCTCACGATATTGTTTTTTCTTCTATTACCGATTCTGAAACGAAAATTGATTGGACAAACGGTAATGGTACACGAAGAGTTGTTTTTGCTGCTAATACAAATGCAGGAACTCCATTGCCTGTAGATGCAACTCTTTATACTGCAAATAGAGGTTTTGAACTTGGCGACCAAATTGATGCTACAGGCTGGTATTGTATTTACAATGGAACAGGCACTAGTGTCGTTATGAATAACTTACTGGAAGGTACAGAATACCGCGTAATGGTATGCGAATATAGTTATGGAGCTTCCGGACAATTATATAATATAAGTACAGCAAACATAAACCCAACTAATGTAACTACTCTAACTTCAGGAATTACAATAACTGCTATTTCAGGAGATACAGATGAAAGTGGTACACAAGCAACATTTAGTGTAGTACTAAACACTCAACCTACAGCAGATGTAACGATAGCTTTAAGCTCAAATAATACTGATGAAGGTACTATTGATCAAACTACTTTAATATTTAAAAGTGGCAATTGGAGTACGCCTCAGGAAGTTACAGTTACAGGTGTCGATGATTTTTTAGACGATGGCGATATAGTTTATTCAATTGTTACGGCATCCTCAGTAAGTGGTGATACCAAATATGATGCTATCAACCCAGCAGATATTTCTGTAACCAATATTGATAATGATACATTTCCTGTAGCTAATAATGATTCTAAGTCTGCCTTAGAAGATTCCAACGTTACCATTAATGTTATTTCTAACGATATTGATACTGATGGTAATATCGTTGCATCAACAGTAGATTTAAATTTATCTTTAGTTAATGTTCAAAATTCAATTATAAATGCCTTTGGAACATGGTTGGTAAATGCCAGTGGTGTTGTAAGTTTTTCACCAGTATTAGATTTCACAGGAGATGCAAGTCTTGATTATCAAGTAAAAGATAATAGTGGTTACCTTTCAAATGTAGCAAGTATTACAATTACTGTAACTCCTATTAACGATGCTCCTTCTTTTACTGTTGGAGCTGATGTTAATGTAGACTCGAACTCGGGTGCCTACTCTAACACATGGCCAACTGTTATTTCAAAAGGTCCTGCTGACGAGAACTCTCAAATCCTAACATTTACAGTTAATAATGATAACAGTTCATTATTCTTAGTTCAACCATCAATCGATGCTGTAGGTAATTTAACCTTTACTCCTGCCAACAATCAATTTGGCGAAGCAATTGTTAGTGTTTACTTAAAAGATGACGGTGGCACTGCTAATGGTGGTGTTGATCAATCGACAACTGTTAATTTCAAAATTACTGTACTAGACAAAATCAAACCAGTTGCTATCTGTCAGGATCTTACAGTACAACTTGATGGCGCTTGTAATGCAACAATCACTCCTGCTCAAATTAACAATGGGTCTAGTGATGCAGCTGGCATCAAGTCTTTAAGCCTTGACATTGACACGTTCAATGCAAGCCATCTTATCGCTGGACAAACAGTTACATTAACAGTAACTGATAATAACGATAATGTATCAAATTGTACAGCTACAGTAACTGTCCAAGATATCACAGCTCCTGCAATTGCTGGTACATTAACTGAAACGACTGTTGAAGGTTGTTCTGTAACTGATCTTCCTGCTGCTGAAACTACAGTTGCTGGTATAGAAGCTTTAGCTGGTAACCCTGCAATTGCTGATTGTGATGCTGATGCGGACCTTGTGGTAACTTCTTCTGATAATGCGCTTGGATTC
>JADGEF010000057.1:18496-23906 GCA_016744515.1 Marinifilaceae bacterium
TAATATTAGCGATACTCAAAAACCAACTGTTGCTGGTACATTAACTGAAACGACTGTTGAAGGTTGTTCTGTAACTGATCTTCCTGCTGCTGAAACTACAGTTGCTGGTATAGAAGCTTTAGCTGGTAACCCTGCAATTGCTGATTGTGATGCTGATGCGGACCTTGTGGTAACTTCTTCTGATAATGCGCTTGGATTCAATCCAATTGTTGTAACCAGAACTTATACCATCACTGATAAGTCAGGTAACTTCGAAACAAGTACTCAGACTGTTGTTGTAACAGACGATCATAAACCCAAAATCACAAATTGCCCTACTGATATCATTATCGACGAAAGTCCTAAATCAGGTGAGCAAGTAGTGAATTGGACAGTACCTATTGCAACTGATAACTGTACTTCTGATGTGACTGTATCAAACACTCACAACTCAGGCGACACATTCGCTGTAGGAACGACAACTGTGGCTTATACATTTACTGATGAGTCTGGAAATGTTGAGACATGTGAGTTTACTGTTACTGTTGTTGATATTAACGATGCTCCTGAAACTGAAGATTTAGCAATTACAACTCCAGAAAACACCGAGATATCAGGAAAAGTAACTGCTACCGATGTTGATACTGCAGATGTGTTAACATTTACTATAGCTACTCAACCGACTAACGGAAATGTAGTATTTAATGCTGATGGAACATTTACTTATACTCCCAATGGAGATTATAATGGCGATGATTCATTCAAATACACTGTATGCGATAATGGAATGCCTCAAGAATGTGAGGATGGTACAGTAAGTATAAACGTAACTCCAGTTAACGATGCACCTACAACACCAGGTCTTGCTATCGTAACTGAGGAAAATGAACCTATAGACGGAACAATTACAGCAACTGATATCGATGGAGATGTATTGAAGTTTACTAAAGTAACTGATCCAACAAACGGAACAGTAGTTGTGAACGAAGATGGTACTTTCACTTACACTCCTAATAAGAACTATGTTGGAAACGACAGTTTCAAATACAATGTTTGTGATAATGGAACACCTGAACTATGTGTTGAGGGAACTGTAACAATCAAAGTAACTCCTGTTAATGATGCTCCAATTATTTCGGCTGACGACAAAACTGTTAAGGAAAACTTTATTGGTGTTGTTACTGTTGCAACTGCTACAGATATTGACAATACGCAAAACGAGTTAACTTACTCCATAGTTGATGGATTAGATGGTGCACAAGTGAATATTGATCCTGCTACGGGTGCAATTTCATTCGTAACTTCTCCTGATTACGAATATCCAACAGATACTGATGGTAATAATACTTATCAACTTACTGTTAAGGTTTTCGATGGCGATAAAGAGTCTACAAAAATAATTACTATTACTGTAACTGATAATGTAACTCTTGAAGATCCAAACCACGATACTGATGGTGATGGTGTTATTGATCACGAAGACAATTGTGTTGACACTCCTAACACTGATCAATTAGATACTGATGGTGACGGCGAAGGGGATGTATGTGACTCTGACGACGACAACGATGGATTAAATGATGAAGACGAAGATCAAGGTACTGATCCGAAAAATCCAGATACTGATAATGATGGAATCCTAGATGGCGATGACAATTGCCCATTAACACCAAACTATGGTCAAGAAGATATAGACAATGATGGTGAAGGTGACGCTTGTGATTCTGATGATGATAACGATGGTATTTACGACGAGGATGAAGAAGATGTCGATACTGATGGAGATGGTATTCCTAACAATAAGGACTTCGATTCTGATAACGATGGTGTAAACGACGGAGACGATAATTGTCCTTTAACTTACAACCCAGACCAAGCTGATGAAGATGGTAATGGCGTTGGTGATTCATGTGAAGATGCTCCTGACACGTTCTCTCCAAATGGTGATGGAACCAACGATTTATATATTATTCCTGGTATCCTAAAACATCCAAACAACAAACTAATCGTTTTCAACCGTTGGGGGAATGAAGTGTATTTTGCTCAGCCTTATCGTAACGATTGGGATGGTAAAATGAAAGGTAAAAGTGAGCCCCTTCCTTCAGGAACTTATTTCTATCTATTAAAGAAAGACAAGAACGATAAAGCAGAAAAAGGATACATATACATCACTCGATAATTTCAATAAGATGAATTCAAAATACACGAAAATAGTAGTTCTAATCTTTATGATCGGATGTTCAGCAATTGCTGAATTATCCGCTCAGCAAGATGCCATGTATTCACAATACATGTTCAACACTCAAGCCATTAACCCAGCTTATGCCGGTTCTAAAGATGGATTAAGTGCAGCTTTAATATCAAGAAACCAGTGGGTAGGTTTCGAAGGAGCACCAAATACCACAAGTTTTTCAGTTCACGCCCCACTTTTAGGTAACCGTGTAGGAATAGGCTTGTCGTATGTTCAAGATAAGATAGGTCCTTCTAAAATATCATTTATGAACCTTGACCTTTCAGCACGAATTAAAGTTCATTCAAAAGGCTATTTAGCAGCAGGTATTAAAGCTGGTATCGATAATCAAGAAGTAAATCTTTCCTTGTTGAGTCCTTCTCAACAAGAAGATATCTACACCAAAGATTATACGAGCAATTTCAAATCAAATTTTGGAGCAGGCCTGTTTTATTACACCGATAAATATTACGTCGGACTTTCTAGTCCTCGTATTATTCGAAATGCTATTAAATCTTCAAGTGATAATGTCAACGATATTAAGAAATCAGAAAGACACTACTTCTTTATAGGTGGTTACGTTATGGATCTTAATCCTGATCTAAAATTCAAGCCTTCATACCTTGTTAAATATGTTGAGGGTGCTCCAATGTCATTCGATCTAACAGCTGCTGTAATGATTAAAAACAAAATTGTTGCAGGTGTAGCTATGAGGGAAGGCGATTCGTTTGGTGGTGTACTTCAATTAAGAGTTGCCGACCAACTATGGTTTGGTTATGCTTACGATTACACCACTTCTCGATTACATGGTTACAACTCGGGAACACATGAAATATTAGTAGCCTTTGACCTTGGTTTCAGTAAAAACCATATTGTGAAATCACCACGATTCTTTTAGATATAAGACATGCATATCATGAAAAAAATAAATACAAACATAGTGCTTCAATTCATTCTAATACTGGCAATTAGTATTGGAAGTTCTCAAATGGTTTCATCGCAGAATTTAAATGAAAATTCTAATGATAAAATACCAACATTACATGAAACTAAAGCTGAGCTAGGCTTATTCGACAAGCTAAGACTAGATGCTGCTGAAAGAGATTTTAACAACGAAGCCTATTCTTCAGCCATCGATAGATACGAAAGGATTCTGTCAAAATCGGATACCTTACCTTTTCTTGCAAATAGGTTAGCTGAATCCTATTTTAAAATTAAAAACCCAACTGATTCTGAATTTTGGTATCAGAAGTTGTATAAGAAAGATCTACTGACATCTTCAGATTTAAATAATTATGCTGAGGTATTAAAAATAAATGAAAAGTACGATGAAGCTTTAAGAATCAATAAAAGAAATTCATCTGAATTTACGCCACAGCTTATTCAAAAGTTAAAATCGGATTCCCTTAGATACGAGGTTACTTTAAGTAATATCAACTCGGAGTCTTCAGACATGAGTCCTTCATATATAGACGGACAAATCATTTTTGCTTCAGCTAGAAGAAAGACCCTATTTAATAGAACAAACCGAAGAAACGAAGAACCATACCTCGATCTTTTTTGCGCTAATGTAAAAACTGATGGAAGTCTTGATACAGTTATGATTTATGGTAGTCGTATCAATACCAAATATCATGAATCATCAGTAACATATTCTAAAAGTGAAGATGCGATATATTACACGACAAATTACTCTTCGGTAAAAGAATTTGATAAAGACAAGATCAATAACCTAAGAATTGTGAGATCGAAAAAGACTGATAAAGGGTGGAGTGAATTTGAGGTTCTTTCTTTTAACAACCCAATGTTTTCATATGCTCATCCATCTATTTCTGATGATGGGAGTCAGCTATATTTTAGTTCGAATATGCCTAATGGTTTTGGAGAGACTGATATTTATGTATCCAATAAAGTTGATGGCAAATGGTCGGATCCAATTAACCTTGGTAAAGAAATCAATACTAAAGGGAATGAAATGTTTCCTTACTTGTATAAAAATAAAACACTTTATTTCTCGTCGAATGCCAAAATAGGATTAGGTGGATTAGATATTTACCAATCGAATATTAAGAACAATACCTATAGTAAATCTCAAAATATGGGCTACCCTATCAATTCATCTTTCGATGATTTTGGTTTAGTTTTCGTTAAGAACCGATTCAAAGGATTTATTACATCAAATCGTGCGAGAAAAACTAAAGATGATATTTATAGCATCAAAATCACACCACTGGCTCCAAAGGCAGTGGATGATTTTTATGTGATGGATGTTAAGGAAGGAAGAATTTCTATAGCTCCACTTAAGAATGATTCATATGGAGATGCTGAAAATATTTCAGTATCGAATTACAAAACAGAAACCTTAAATGGAGGACGTTTCGAAAAAGATGCGAAAAGCGGACAATTCAAATACACATGCTCTCCTGACTTTGTTGGTAATGATACGATCACTTACAATCTAGATCACGACTTGCCATTTATTGATGAGAAGTGCGAAGCAAATATCATTATAAGCGTTAAATCAATCGAAAAAGAAATTCAGGAAGAATTAAACAATTTCCTTGCAATCATCTATTTCAATTTTGATAGATCAGATATTCGTGAAGATGCAGATAGTACAATTAATACTATCATTATCCCATTCATGAATAAATATCCAGAAGTCAAATTTGAGCTTACTGCGCATACCGATGCACTAGGTTCTGAGAATTACAATATGAAATTAGCGAACAAAAGAGCTGAGGCAGTTATTTCATATCTTAGGTCGAAACAACTTGATGTGAGTCTTATTAAATCTCAAGTTTGTGGTGAACATGAAGCAAAACAAGTTGACTACAAAAAAGATCGTGGCGAGTTACAGTTTGATAGAAAAGTTCAATTGAGAACAATACCAGTTCAATAAATAGCTTTCACTTTATATATACCCGATATCACTTATGATATCGGGCTTTTTATTGCTTGAACTTTAGTAATTCCGAATCAATCTTAAGTTAAGAATATCAATAAATTTGTCTGTTAACTAAGAAAGTTAACTTAAATTCGAGAAATCAATTTATTCCAAATTATACACCTCGTTTATCAGGGCAAACTCACACTTTTATTCAGGGCAAACGCATTTAAAACTGATACTGCAATAAATCAAGCAGCAGAGCTGCGTCATATTTGTAGCTATAGGTAATTTCCTACATTTCTCCCCCGCTT
>JADGEF010000200.1 GCA_016744515.1 Marinifilaceae bacterium
TTAACCTTTATCCTTGAATTTCCTTTATCCTTTCTTTACTTTATCCTTAATCAAGCTTTACTGAATATTAGAAACTGATAATAAACAACATTCTTTTTTATTCAAAAAATAAAGACTTTGAAATTTGAATATATCCTATCTTTATCTTTATCTTTGGAGCCTAGAATGAAACATGCAATTACTCAATCTAGAACACAATTCTTTAAAAGTGAAAATCTTCACTTTTGTGATTCCTATTTTCAATATTATTTTTCCCTTTATGATTCATCTTTGAGACGAAAAGCCTGTGATACAGGTATCAAATCTCATTTATTATACTTTTTATTAAAACCAACATTGTCTATATCATCGACAATCGTTGGTTTTTTTTTTGATATTAAAACAACCATTATATACAAATTCTAAAAATTAAGAAATGGATAATAGAAGCTTAGTGTCTATAGATGACTACACCAAAGAAGAAATTTTAGAAGTGCTTGCCAAAGCAGCAGAATTTGAAAAGAATCCAAACTCAAATATTCTTGAAGGTAAAGTAGTCTCATCTCTATTTTTTGAGCCATCAACTAGAACTCGCCTGAGTTTTGAAACGGCAATCAGCCGTATGGGCGGTAGAATTGTTGGTTTTACCGATGCATCATCATCAAGTACAACTAAAGGAGAAACTCTTAATGATACAATAAAAATGGTGAGTAACTATTCTGATCTCATCGTTATGCGTCACCCAATTGAAGGTTCTGCTCGATATGCATCTGAAGTCTCTGATGTTCCAATCATCAACGCTGGCGATGGTGCCAATCAGCACCCTACTCAAACCATGCTTGATCTTTATTCCATTCAAAAGACACAAGGCACGCTTGAGAACCTAAACATTTTTATGGTAGGCGATTTAAAGTACGGAAGAACGGTTCATTCATTACTAATGGCACTTTCTCACTTCAACCCAACTTTCCATTTTATTGCTCCTAAGGAATTAGAGATCCCTAGAGGCTACAAAATCTTTATGGATAATAACAATATTAAGTATCAAGAGCATACTGAATTCGGCTCAATCATAAATGATGCTGATATTCTTTACATGACACGTGTTCAGCGTGAGCGTTTTGCAGATCCATTGGAATATGAGAAGGTTAAAAATGTGTACATCCTTAAAAATGACATGCTAAAAGATACTAGAGACAATCTACGTATTCTTCATCCACTACCTAGAGTAAATGAGATTGCAATGGATGTGGATGCCAACCCCAAAGCTTACTATTTTGAACAAGCATTAAATGGTGTTTTTGCAAGACAAGCTATTATTGCTAAAGCACTTGACTTGTAACAATCACTTTGGATTAACCCTCGAATATGGGATTTTAGAACAACTTTTTTAAAAGAATTAAAACACATTAAGATATGACACAGAAAAAAGAACTTCAGGTTAGAGCTATCAAGAATGGTACCGTTATCGACCATATTCCTGCCGAACTCCTTTTTAAAGTAATCAACATTCTTGAATTGGATAAATGTCCGACTACTGTTACCATTGGAAACAACTATAAAAGTGATATGCTTGGCAAAAAAGGTATCATCAAAATCTCAGAGAAATTCTTTGAAGCAGATGAGATCAATAAAATCTCATTGATTACGCCAAATGCAAAGCTGAATATTATAAGAGATTATCAAGTTGTTGAAAAAAGAATCGTAGAATCTCCTAGCAAAGTTGAGGGCTTTGTAAAATGTATGAATCCTAAATGTATTACCAATGTAGAAGAGGTTTACACCAAATTTAAAGTATTAAGCTCATCACCAATGACCTTAAAATGTCACTACTGCGAAAAAATCACAGATCACAAGAATATCCGCATCAAATAAATTAAGTCTATTTCAAAATAAAGGAGTTCCAATTTGGGCTCCTTTATCTTCAAAAAATATTTGACCATTAATGAAAATTGGTTATCACTAATTCTTTAAATCATATTTTATCTACGTCTAAATATTTCTTTTCTTGCAAACTAGCAAGGAACGACTGCGTCCCATGCATTCATTTAATTTATTATTCCCTTTTTTAGATGCGATGAATCGCATCTTTACTATTTCACTTTAACCTTTCCTTACTTTATCCTTATCTTCTTTTCCTTACCTTTGCCGCAGAAAAAATCACAAAAGATATCCTGACATAGAAACACAAAATTGAGTATGACTAGCGAAGAACTTCAAAATATTGTATTGCAAGCTTTAGAATTTGGGCAAAATGGCAAAACACGAGCTTGTAATGAACTACTACGCCAAATCTACTCCTCATTGCAAACCGACCCACTGCTACTTTGGGATAATTCTCATGTTTCGCAATTAGGGAAAAGCCTTATTCTCATGCTTCATCTTGATCAAATTGATGATGAAGAAAAAAACATCGGTTTAGTTTTACTTGCCTATATCTTCTTATCAAAAGGGATTCAGCGCGAAGAACAAATGCCAGAAATAGATCTTTGTGAAATATTTCGTATCCGAAAAGATAGGATTATCCTATTAAAAAGCTTTGATGACTTTTTTGTTGACAGCCTTCAGGAAATCTATTATGCAAATGAAAAAGCTGCTGACAGAGATGCTTATAATGAACAGAGAAAAGCCGTACTCAGTAGGCTTCCTCTCATGCAATTCTCTGACATTTACGATATTGAACAAGATTACCCTAATTTAAGGGATGACGAATTCCTTCTTGATACAGCTAATTATATTGAAATGGAAGAAGAAATAAATTCGGAACATATTAACGAAGCCAAACTAGTACATAATATTCTGTTCAAATACAGTTTTCAAAAACTTAAAGAAGGAAAAATTAACTACTAATTTCTAAATTTAGAATTGAGATTGATGATTTAGGGCTACTCGTCCGCAATGTGCGGCGATCAGGTTCGAAAAGTTTTCGGTTGCCAGTTATCGATTCTGCAGACCTTTTCACCTTTTTACTCTTTTTTACTTTCCTTACTTTAAACTTGAATATCCTTTAACTTTTAGCCTTATCTTTTGATTGATAATTCCTATCTTCATGCCTGTAAAATAAGAGAATAAAGAATCTGAATTTCTACTAGAACTGAAATATCATAATATGAATCAAAAAAAATATGACCTTATAGTAATAGGCAGTGGACCTGCTGGTTTTTCAGCAGCTACACGTGCCATCGATTTTAAAAAATCCGTTTGTATTATCGAAGCTAATCATTTAGGAGGTACTGGTATTATGAATGGTGCCCTCACCTCAAAAACGATGTGGGAGTTATCAAAAGATTTTGATATTGCCTCATCTGTCAATCGAGGCTACAGAGCTTCAGGTTTAGTTGCAGATTACAAACAAGTTCAGAAAACTATCCTCCAAGCTGCCAAGCAAAAACAATTACAGATGCTCTCACAAATAGAGACTTTTTCTGAAGAAACTGCCACCCACGGTAGCATTTATTTGAAATATGGATGGGCAAAATTTATAGATTCTCACACAATTGAGGTCGATAAAAAAGGCGTGAAAGAAATTATTTCAGCCGATAATATCATTATTGCTACAGGTTCTCGTCCGAGAAAAATGCCAGATATTGAGATCGATCAAGAACGAATTATCGATTCAGAAGGCATCATAAATCTTAAGGAATTTCCGGAGAGAATGATCATCATAGGTTCGGGTATTATTGGTTGTGAGTATGCTACTATTTTTTCAAATTACAACCAAACAGAAGTTCATCTACTTGATCGTCAACACAAAGTAATCCCTTACGAAGATGATGATGTTAGTGGTTTTGTCTCAAAAGGGCTTGAGAAAAATGGTGTCATCATTCATCATACGGCTAACTTAAGAACAATAAGAAAACGCCCCGATTGTTTAGAAGTTGTTCTGGATTATCAAGATGGACACTCGAAAGTTATAGAAGTTGATGTAGCTGTTGTGGCTATAGGTCGTATTCCCAATCTAGATAATATGGGACTTGAAAATGTAAATATTCAAACGACTGAAAGAGGCTATTTAGATATAAACGAAGCTTGTGCAATTGACAATTTCCAATCTTGCAATATCTTTGCAGCAGGCGATGTATCTGGTCATGCCCAACTCTATTCAGTTGGAGAACTTCAAGGTCGATTCATAGTTGAAGCACTTTATGGTAATTTAAAATACCCCTTGGATTATTCCAATATGTCAACCCTCATGTTCTTTAAACCTGAAGTAGCAGCAGTTGGCTTAAACGAGAAGGCCTGCAAGAGTAGAAACATCCCCCACAAAGTCGCAACCTACTCAAACTCACTTATTAACAGAGCTATTGCCATGAGAGCAACTGATGGTTTTATTAAGATTATTGTTAGTGATGACGGTGAAAATAGAATATTAGGTATGCGTGCTGCTGGTCCACAAGCTTCAACACTTATTACATCTATAGCCTACCAAATTACACAAAAAGGCACCCTTAAGGATATTCGTAAAAATGTGCATCCTCACCCAAGTATTTCTGAAGGTGTACAAGAATGTTTACGTGTATTCGAGGGTAAATCAATCTACAAACCACAGGCCTTTCCTGATTTAATCAAATTAAAATCATGGAAGCCTGATATTCAAGGATAAAGTAAAAAAAAGGGTAAAGGATAAAAAG
>JADGEF010000201.1 GCA_016744515.1 Marinifilaceae bacterium
GTTAATGGTATAAAAAAGGCTTGCCTTAATTGGCAAGCCTTTGGGAAGAATTTATCTTTTTATTATTTATCGGAATAGATGCCAATATATTTTTTGCCATTTGATTTGATATAGCCTCGGTACATGCCAGCCGTATTAAATTCCATGGCTATATTTCCTTTTTTGTCAACTGCAATAACGCCTCCAGTTCCATTTAATTCACTGAGTTTATCAATTTCGCTTTGGCAAGATGTTTTTACATCCTGATTAAGATATTCCATTTGGGCAGAAATATCGTGTGCAACAGCTAAGCGGATAAAATACTCTCCATGGCCTGTGCACGATACGGCACATGTTTTATTATTGGCGTAAGTTCCAGCACCTATAACGGGAGAATCGCCTATTCTACCATATTTCTTGTTAGTCATACCACCAGTTGAAGTGCCAGCAGCAAGGTTGCCATAGTTGTCTAAAACCACGCAACCAACTGTTCCATGCTTATCGTTTTGTGTTGCTTTACGTTTTTTGTCTTGCAATTTCTTTAGTGATTGCCATCGTTTCTCGGTGTAGAAATAACTAGGATCTACAATATCGAGACCTTGTTCTTTGGCAAATTGTGAAGCACCTTTGGCAGACAGCATTACATGTGCCGATTTTTCCATCACCTTACGTGCTGCACTTATAGGGTTTCGAATATCTCTTACGCCTGCAACAGCTCCAGCATTTAGGTCAGAACCATTCATAATAGAAGCATCTAGTTCGTTGTGACCATCATGAGTAAAAACGGCTCCTTTGCCAGCGTTAAATAAGGGTGAGTTTTCTAAAACATGAATCACTTGCTCTACAGCATCTAAACAAATGCCTCCATTTTTTAAAATTGAATCACCAACATGAAGAGCTTCATTTAGTTTTGCTTTATAGGCAGCTTCTTTTTCATCTGTCATATTTTTCTTTAAAATCGTTCCAGCTCCGCCGTGAATAACAATGGTGTAATTCGATTTTTGTTGAGATTGTGAACTGTAAATGGCAAAGAATAGAATCAGAATTAGTGCTAGTTTTTTCATAAAATAGGATTAAATTTTAGATTAGTGATGAGAATAAAGTTAAACCAATCGGTAAATTTCCATAATATCCTTGAGAATTTTATTGAAGTTAATTTTCATATCAATAATATGCCCTGTATGGATATCGAAAACCCAACCATGAACGGTAATATGTCGATTGCGTAATGCTTTTTGAACATCAGCAGTCTTAATTAAGTTAACGCATTGTTCCTGAACATTTAGCTCGACCAAACGATTGTATTTTTGTTGTTCATCTTCGATGGCATTTAGCTCATCTTTGTGTAAACGATATACGTCTCGAATGTTTCTTAACCATGGGTTTAGTATACCCATATCTTCTGCTTGCATGGCTGCTTTTACACCACCACAATTGTAGTGTCCACAAATTACTACATGCCTTACCTTAAGGTAACTAACCGCATAATTAATGACTGACATGGCGCTCAAATCTGTGTTTGAAACCATATTGGCGATATTGCGATGAACAAACATATCGCCAGGTTCTATACCCATTAAATCACCTGTAGTTACTCGACTGTCAGAACAACCAATAAAGAGAATTTCGGGACTTTGATCTACAGCAAGCGTTTTAAAATAGTCAGGGTTATTATTGAGCTTGTTTGCTATCCACTTTTTGTTGTTGTTGAAAATACTTTCAATATCCACCTTAGTGTATTTTGGTTAATAAATGAATTCAAAAGTGTGCGATAGTTTGATTCTTATATTTTAGATAAATCAAACGAGTGGTTTACACACTAATGAGATTAAATATAGTAAAGTTCTTTTTTGTAATCTTCAATATTCTTCATCAAGAATGTTTTTTACTCGACCAACTTCTCCAGTTTCTAATTGAACCTTTATACCATGGGGGTGTTTAGGCGATTTGGTTAAGATACGTTTGACCACGCCTTCTGTTAAGTCACCGCTTCTCTGATCTTGCTTTTGAACAACTTCAACCTCTAATCCTACTTTTATATCTTTTCTATTTCTGCCATCAGGCTGAGCACTATCCATAATTATTAACTTGCTAATTTTAAAATCAATATTTGTTTCTACTTTCTTCCACAATATAAGTATTCTACCTATCTCATCAAGCATTTTTACTTTTAAGAAATTTTTAATGTGATATTATAGATATTTGGACATAGATCATAAATAATACAGATGAAATCAATAGAAAATTGAATATAATTGGCAGAAAAAGGAAAAGAAGCATTGATATTTTTCGAAATCGATTAATTTTGTATCAAATTGAATTTATGGAATCCTTACGATATATAGAAAGAAAGAGTGGAAGTCTAACTAAAGAATTCGTTCCAAGTGAGGGAATGTTACGATGGCTTTATAACTCTTCTCTTGGCAAAGTAACACTTAATACACTAGTTAAACGAAAGATGTTAACTAGGCTGGGTGGCTGGTATATGAGTAGTCGTTTTTCAAAAAAGAAGATTGATAAGTTTGTTGCACAATATCAAGTTGACCTATCTAACTTTAAGATAACTGATAGTAAGGCTTATCTTAACTTTAACGATTTTTTCTTTAGAAAGGTACGACCAGAAAAGAGACCTATTGGAAATGGAGTTGTTTCACCTGCTGATTGTAAGATGCTTGCTTTTCAGTCTATTTCTGATGCTTCTTCATTTTTTGTAAAAGGATCTGAGTTTACGGTTGAGTCGTTTCTTAAGAATAAAGAATTAGCTAATAAATACGCTGAAGGATCAATGCTTATTGCTCGTTTGGCACCTGCTGATTACCATCGTTTTCACTTTCCTGCAAGCGGGCTAATTTCAGAATCGAAAGATATAAAGGGACGTTACTTTTCAGTATCGCCTATGGCTCTTAAAAAAAGTTTAGAGATTTTTTGTCAGAACTATAGAACCTATAGTACTTTAGAAACTAAAGAGTATGGCGATATTCTTATTTCAGAGGTTGGAGCCACAATGGTGGGAAGTATCATCCAAACCTATCAGGATAATTCTCAGGTTGAGAAAGGAGATGAGAAAGGTTATTTTGCTTTTGGAGGCTCTACTCTAGTTTTATTCTTTGAAAAAGGGACAGTTGAATTAGCTGCCGACCTTCTTGATAATACCCGTAAAGGCTATGAAACTTCAGTATTTGTAGGGGAAAATATTGGTTGTAAATTAGTAGATTAATTTATTGCAATTAATTCTGAAAGTTTCATAATAGTTCTCCAGTTTCTGTTTGTTGCCTTGTACTTAAATTTCTTTTCGAATAGACTATTGGGCATTTTGCTTTTGCTACTGAATTTATTTTTACAGCAAAGAAAAATATGTTGTCTAATGACTTCGAATTGATTTGAATCTAATATCATTTGTTTTAGATCATTAATGTGAACCTGTTCAGTAGTTTTATCTAATAGTGTCAAATGAAGACGCTCAATACCTATGTTTTTATCCTTAAGAAAAAGATTATTTGATATGATTCCATTCGGGAGCTTTCCTTACCATTATTAAAGGACGCTTGTTTTTGAAAGTAAATAAGGAAAAGACTTGTGTAGCCTATGTCTCGAGAATCAGATTTCTGGGATACTCTTTCTCTGTGAATAAAAAGAAGGGACGATTACACTCCAAAAGTCTAGTCAAGATGAAATTAGGATTCAAGCAGTATATTACTGGTTGGTTGAACTATTTTAAATTGGCTGATATCAAGAATCTTCTGTTAGCCCCATTTTAATACTTCTATCACCAATGATCGTTTAAAGCAAGCTGGATATCTCTTTTTTGCGGATTATTATCGAAAAATCAAGGGCGTAAATTTAAGGAACTGTACGTACGGTATTCTAAGATATAAACAAATTTTCCTTTTCAATTTATTTATCTGTTTTCTTTTCTTTGTCCATAAACTTAACCACAACTTGACTATTTGTCATTAAAAGATAACCAATTATAGTTTTAACTAATTGAAAAATAATCCATGCAGAATTTTGACTTTCTCTAAATATTTTGTTCTCCTGAAGAAAAACGAAAATTTGTCTGCAAAGCTGTGGAAAACTTTCAACAAAAATTAATCCTCCAATTATAATGGTGGCAATTGTCAATACAGTCGTGTGATTGATATTTAAGTCAATTCGTTCTTCTTTAAACCCCTTTTCAAGATGTAGTTTGTCAATGATCCAATCTGTCTTAAAAACAAAAAGTCGAATAATTAAAAGGTATAACAAAAGTGTCAATAAAACGAATATCAACGGTAATGTAAGACTAAATAAATTGTCATTATTGCTAGAGCCGAAAAATTGCAAAAAACTAATAAACTGAGAAATAACGGTCAAACTACTAAGGATTAACCAAATTCCTAAAATCTTAATAATAATTGTCCAAAAGCTTTTAATTGTCATAGTTGAGTCGGTTTTTAATTGGTTTATAACGTTAAGTATATGAAAAGTAAGCGATTTCGAAGCACCAAACTTTCAACTTACAAGAAAGTTCAAATGGGCTACAAATCTTGATACTACTACTATCTCGCTTATTTTTTATATACATTGTGTGTGCCTTGAATGGTAAATTTAATAAAAGTTCTTTTACAAAGTTAAGTTTCGTAAAAGAAAG
>JADGEF010000058.1:0-7857 GCA_016744515.1 Marinifilaceae bacterium
ATTTATTCTTTGTTATTCATTACGTCGTTCTGAATAAGGATTGCTTCTTTGTGAATCATTCTAAGTAATTGAGTCAAAAATTTTTCTGATAAGCCCAATGATTTACCAAGTTCAGTACCTTGCTCTCTAACTTTCTCCCATCGTTTAAGCTGAAGGATATTTAAATTCTGCTCCAATTTATAGTCACCAATTTCACCTACAACATTCATTCGCTGTGCAAGAAGTTCAATTAGTTGAGAATCAATTGAATCAATCTGATTTCGATATTGTCCAAGTGGGTTGTAGTCCTCACTATCTTTAATACTCAATCGACAAATAAGGCGATTTAATATTGTGTTTAATTCAGACGGAAGAATCTGTTGCTCAGTTTGACTTAAGTCTACTTCTGGACTGAAATTACTTTCTATCATCAAACCATCCATATTTAAGTCGAGTGCTTTCTGAGAGATTTGTTGAATGTGTTCTTTGTTTCCTGCTATATGACTTGGATCGCAAATCATGGGTAGGTTGTGAAATCTTGATTTCAATTCAATAGGAATTTCCCACTTAGGTATATTGCGTAAACTGGTTTGTTCAAAAGGATAGAATCCACAATGTATGGCAGCAAGTTTAGAAATACCAGCTTTGTTAATCTGTTTTAAAGCTCCAATCCAAAGGTTTATATCTGGATTAAGAGGGTTTTTTATCATCACAGGCACATTCATACCTTGAAGTGCACTTGCAAGTTCTTGTATAGAAAATGGGTTAGAAGTAGTTTCAGCTCCTACCCAAAGGATATCAACATTGTGTCGTAGACACATTTCTACATGTTTAGGAGAAGCAACCTCAACCATTGTTAACAGATTAGTTTCAAGCTTAACCTGATTTAGCCATTGAAGAGCATTATCTCCACGTCCGTCAAAGTTATTGATATTGGTACGTGGTTTCCAGATACTAGATCGGAAAATCTTGACCTGCTCAATTTCTTTTAATTCACGAGCTGTTTTTAAGACCTGTTCTTCAGATTCAGCACTAGAAGGTCCACTAATTATTATTGGGCGGCTGTTTAATTTCTTAAACCACTCATTAATGGGCATTAAATTATTTAATTTATTCATAGTCTTAAATTAGGCCGAATATTAATATGTTCTTGGCTGAAAAGATTCGTGCAAAATTACGCTTTTAATTCTTTTAAGGAAATTCTAAATCAATTCATTCGACTAATGTCTTGTAAAACATGATGGGCTTATTTGGAGTTTTGATGAGTGTGAAGCTTATTATTTTCTATATCAATCGTTTATGTTGTAATTAAGCTTATTTCTCTTTCTCGTCATAGACTTACTTTATGAGCTGTTTAGAAAAATCAATAAAGCTTTTTGTCTTTATTAGATCCTTCTGTTTTCCCAGTGTCTACTAGTGTAATGACCTGATGTTTAGGATAAAAAGATCTCTTTAGATTTAATCTGAATAAATGCTTAGACGTTAATATTGTTGTGTTTTGCTTGGTTGGTTGTTTGTTAATTAGCAGATACACAGTAGTTAGGCTTGCTTATTGTTGGTGAAGATGCATGTGTTGTGTTGTGTTGAATATGGGTTTTGCAATTGTTAAGTAATCTGAAAATATTCTTTATATTTGAATGTTCTGCAAACGGTTCCGATAAGAATTAGAGCTTAGTTTCTAGGATAAAAACAATGATATTCGAAGTGTATTTATACACATTTTGTAAATACGATAAGGCAGATCTATACATGGTATTCCAAAATCGTGACGGAGCAAATTCTTGAGATATGACACAAAAAACTTCCGATAAGGGTAGACGAAATTTTCTGAAAAACTTTGGAGTAACTGTTGGTGCAGTTGGAGTTGTAAGTAGTTTTTCACTTTTAGGTGCAGCTAAAGCAGCAGCCCAAGGTCCAAGTGAAACTGTTAACTTGCTTACTGCTGATGGACAATTAGTTCAAGTTGATAAAAATCAACTTCGCCCTACAGTTAACGAACCTCTTGATGAACTTCAACAAAGAGGACGCAAGGGAATCGCAGGAAAATCATTTGTTATGGTTATTGACTTGAGTAAATGTAGAAATGCTCGTAAGTGTATGTCTGCTTGTCAGAATCATCACCAGTTAAGACCTGAACAGCATCATATTAATGTGCTTCAGATGCAGGATTCAGAATATACAGCACCTTACTTTATGCCTAAACCTTGTCAGCATTGCGACAATCCGCCATGTACAAAGGTTTGCCCAGTTGATGCAACCTTTAAGCGTCAGGATGGAATTGTATTGATTGACAATGAGCGTTGTATTGGTTGTCGTTTCTGTATTGCAGCTTGTCCTTACTCAGCTCGTATTTTCCAATGGACAGAGCCAAAGGATGCTGAAAAATATAATGACCTAACCTATAATATTGAAGCGAATGTTCCTCAGAAAAGGGGTACAGTAAGTAAGTGCTTATTTAGTGCTGATCGGCTTCGTGAAAATAAATTACCATCATGTGTTTCTGCTTGTCCTAATGGGGTGTATTATTTCGGAGATAGAAATGAAGATGCTGTAACAAATGGAACAAGTGGTGAAACGGTTCGTTTCTCTAAATTGATTGAGGATAACGCTGGTTATACCTTAATGGAAGAGCTGGGAACTAAACCTCGTGTATATTATTTGCCTCCCAAGAATAGAGCTTTCGAATTCAATGGTGACCTATTGAATGAAGAAAACTTTCATTAATCAGAGATTAAACACACACGATATATTAAATATTCATAGAAAATCATTTTACTTATGAATGACAATACAAAATCGAAAGAAACAACGCTTTCTTTTGATAAATTAAAACAAGATGTTCTTCGTCCGTTGCAAAATCATAAAGGACTTGAGTTATGGATTGTTTTTTTAATCACAGTTATTTCTGTTGGAGCTTGGGCATATTACGTACAGCTTCGTGATGGTTTAGCTGTAACCGGAATGCGCGACTACGTATCTTGGGGATTATATATTGCCAATTTCGTTTTCTTCGTAGCGGTAAGTTTGGTGGGAATGTTAATTTCTTCCATACTCGGCTTGCTAAAAGTTGATTGGATTGCACCAATTTCCCGAATTGCTGAGATAATTGCTGTTGCCTTTGTTGCAGTTGCTGGTTTGGTAATTGTTTTAGACATGGGGCGCCCTGATCGAATTTTAAATGTGATGATTCATGGACGTTTTCAATCTCCAATACTTTGGGATGTTACGGTGATTACAACTTATTTGGTTATTAGCACTCTGTTGTTGATTTTACCAATGATTCCAGATTTGGCTATCTGCAAAAAAGAACTTAAAAATGCGCCTCCTATCTTAAAGAAGCTTTATAGTATCTTATCTTTTGGGTATACCAATACACCAGAGCAGTATAAGCATCTTCATAAAATGATTAGGACTTTAATGGTTTTAATTGTACCCGTAGGTTTAGCTATTCATACAGTTACATCGTGGTTGTTTGCAGCAACACTGCGTAATGGTTGGGATACGACGATCTTCGGTCCTTATTTTGTGGCGGGGGCATTTGTTGCAGGTTCTGCCGCTCTTATTGTTGCCATGTATTTCTTTAGAGTAAACTACAAACTACAAGACTATATTACCGAATTGCATTTCGATAAAATGGGTAAGTTGATGGTTGCTGTTTGTTTGGTTTACCTTTATTTTAATGTGAATGAGTTTTTGGTTCCTGGTTATAAAATGAAAACAGGAGATAGTGTTCACTTAAAGGAACTTTTCTTTGGATCATGGGCAATCATGTTCTGGTCATCTCAAATATTTGGAAATATTCTTCCGATAATTTTAATGACTAATAAGCGTTTTCGTATGCCAAAGCCAATCATGATTATTTCTATATTTATATTAGCTAGTGCTTGGTTTAAGCGTTATGTGATTGTAATTCCTACTATGTTACACCCACATCTTCCTATTCAGAATGTTCCAGATCACTTTAAACATTATTTTCCTTCGTCAGTCGAAATTACAGTTACAGTATTGAGTTTTGCTTTGGCACTACTGATTATTACAGTTTTGGCAAAGATTTTTCCAGTAGTACCTATATGTGAGATTGCTGATCAGAAGGGAATTGATTATAAAATTGAGGAATAAAAAATCAAGAAACATATGAAAAACTTATCCACTATATTAGCGACTCTTGTTCTTGTATTTGCCTTTGTAAATTCGGCATTTGCTGAGGATTGGAAAGTCTCTCCTACTGCAAAAAAGAAGCTTAATCCATATGAGTTAAGCAAGAAAAATATAAGCACAGGAAAGAAAGTATATCAAACCAATTGTAAATCATGTCACGGTGATCCTACCAAGGCTAATATGTTGCCTTTAGTTCCTGCTCCAACTGATTTAGGTTCTCAGAATTTTCTTGTTCAGTCTGATGGTGAAATTTATCACAAAGTTAAAGTAGGTAAAGGTGCCATGCCAACCTTTGAAAAAACTTTGAACGATGAAAGTAAATGGATGGTAATTGCCTATTTACGTTCTTTCGATAAGAATAAAAAGAAAGTAGTTGTTACAAAAGCCGTTATAAATCCTGATGTAACAGATGTTAAAATAGAACTTAATATTGACACAGAACACAAGAAATTAAAAGCGATTTTAACTGGTTTGAAGAAGGATGGTAAACGAGCTAGCTTGGAAGGTGTTGAGTTGAGTTTTCTTGTAAAGAGAGCATTTGGGCAACTAGATATTTCAGGTGAAGAAGCCTATACTGATGCCAAAGGAGAACTGTTAATTCAGTTCCCAACTGATCTTCCTGGTGACAGAGAAGGGCAAGTTGATTTGACTATAAAGATTACCGATGAAGATGAATATGGTGCAATTGAAGAAAAACGAGTTTTATCTATAGCTGTTCCAACAAACCCAAAGAATCCTCTTGATGAAAGAGCTATGTGGGGAACCAGAGCGAATGCACCTATTTGGATTATGGCAACTTATATCTTGGGTGTGATTGGAATTTGGGGTGTGATTTTCATGGTTTTATTCCAAGTGTTTCAATTGTCGAAAATGAGAACAAAATCATAAAGAGCTTACTGTTCTTTTTCTTTCTTTTTGGGAGCAAAGCCTAACTTATAAAGTAGATAGCCTATTCCCAATAGGAAATGAGTAAGAGTGACACCTGCAATAATATAAATAAGAGTTGAATCAGAGAACATTGTTTTCGATTAAGACTAATGAGTCTGCAATATGACGAAAATAGCTGAAGTTACAAAAAACGAAGCCTGTATTCATTGCGGCGACGATTGTGGTAAACACCCCGTAATTTGGGATGGTAAGCCATTTTGTTGCTCAGGTTGTTCTACGGTTTATCAGCTCTTAAATGAGAATGAACTTTGCTCTTATTATAATATTGAGTCTACTCCAGGTATTCGTGTTGATGAAGGAAAATTTAAAGAGAAATATGCTTTTCTCGATGACGAAGAAATTAGCTCTAAGCTTTATGAGTTCTCAGAAGAAGCAATTCGAAAAGTAAGCTTATATATTCCGGGTATTCATTGTAGTTCGTGTATTTGGTTACTTGAGCACTTAAATATTTTGAATAAGGCTGTATTAAAGTCAACGGTCAATTTTGTTAAAAAAGAAGTGACAGTGACTTTTAATTCCGATGAATTAAGCCTTCGTGCCTTAGCTGAACTACTAGCATCAATCCACTATATTCCTGAAATAACGCTTGATAATCTTCAAGAAAAAAAGAATCAGGATGCTAACAAGAAACTTCTATACAAAATTGGCGTTGCAGGTTTTGGTTTTGGTAATATCATGTTACTAAGCCTGCCTGAGTATGTGCCAGGTTCAGAATACTTAGAAAGTAATTTCAAGTCCTTTTTTGGAATGATGAATTTTCTACTCGTTCTACCTGTTCTTTTTTATAGTGGGAATGATTATATCATTTCTGCCTTTAAAGGATTAAAACACAAATTTATAAATATTGATGTTCCCATTTCATTGGGTATTATCACTCTTTTTGTACAATCTAGCTTTGAAATATTCACCAGCACAGGCTCTGGTTATATGGATTCTCTTACGGGTCTAATATTCTTTTTACTTATTGGTAAATGGTATCAGAGTAAGAGCTATCAAGCGTTATCATTCGAGCGTGATTATCGCTCATACTTCCCTGTTGCGGTTAGCAAGATTGTTGATGAGAAAGAAGAAAGTACTCAGATTAATAAGCTGAAAAAGGGCGATCTTATTTTGATTAGAAATCAGGAATTAATTCCTGCTGACGCGATACTAACCAAAGGTGAAGCTTTAATTGATTATAGCTTTGTTACAGGAGAATCGAGATCTGTTTCAAAATCGATTGGTGATCATTTGTTTGCAGGAGGTAAGCAAGTAGGTGGTGCTATTGAAATGTGTATAGAAAAAGAGGTTGTTCAATCTCGTTTGACACAGCTTTGGAATCAGTCTGAAGATAAAGAAATTTATTTTTCGAAACTGAATTCTTTGATTGATCAGATAAGTAAATATTTTACCTTAATGGTTATTGCCATTGGAGCTTTAGCTGGTTTTTATTGGTTGCTGAACGATACATCTAAAGCAGTATTTGCTTTTACATCTGTTCTGATTGTTGCTTGTCCATGTGCTTTAGCCTTGTCATCGCCTTTTGCCTTAGGTAATACCATGCGAATGTTAGGCCGATTGGGGATCTATTTAAAAGGTGCCGACATTGTAGAAGCATTAAGTGGTGTTAATACGATTGTTTTCGATAAAACAGGAACCATTACTCAAGCTGATGCTGTGAGTGTGCAGTATGATGGAGAAGCCTTAGACGATGATGATCTTGATGCTGTTAAATCTTTAGTGCGACATTCATCCCATGTTTTAAGTACAATCCTTTACGATCATCTAAAGAATTATTCGACGACTAAAGTTGATGATTTTAAGGAGACGGTTTCGTTAGGATTGACAGGACAAGTTGATGGTAGAGATATTAAAATTGGTTCAGCAAGTTTTGTTTTAGATGTTAAAGTAGAAAACCTCTCGGGATCTACGGAAGTTTATGTTTCTATCGATGGAAAAGTAAAAGGTCGATTTGTAATGAGTAATCAGTATCGTACTGGTTTAAACGAGTTGATAAATGCTTTGTCATCGACTTATGAATTACATGTTCTTTCTGGTGATAATGATGCGGAGAAAAAGAATTTAGCTGAGATATTCCCAAAGAATTCAAATCTGTTATTCAACCAGTCTCCCAAAGATAAGTTGGAATATATTCAAGGACTAAAGGGGAATGGTAAAAAGATATTAATGATTGGCGATGGATTGAACGATGCTGGAGCTTTAAAGGTGAGCGATGTGGGTATATCTATAGCAGATGATATTTACCATTTTTCACCAGCCTGTGATGCTATATTGGAAGCTTCGAAATTTCAAGATCTAAAGCGTTTTTTAAGCGTTTCGAAAAAGGGAATGTGGGTAGTGAAGCTAAGCTTCCTGTTATCATTCGTATATAATTTATTCGGTTTATATTTTGCTGTTCAAGGAATTTTATCGCCTATAGTAGCAGCATTATTAATGCCTATTAGTTCTATTTCTGTAGTAGCCTTTGCAAGCTTTACAACGAGCTATTTTGCTAGAAATAAAGAACCCAAACGATTAAATAAAAAGGGAACAGTTTTACCAAGTATTGGTAAGGTAAGTAAAAAAAGTGTGCAGCTAAACTAGGCTGTTTGATTATATACAAGATTAAAAAATTGAAACTTGAGTGTAATATTTGTTTTAATAGCGGTGAGTATGGTAGTTGCTGGAGGCTTCTTAATTGGTTTTTTATGGGCCGTTAAGAAAGGACAGTACGAGGATACTTATTCACCATCGGTCAGAATTTTATTTGATGATCAAGAGTTAGAAGATCAG
>JADGEF010000058.1:7957-17920 GCA_016744515.1 Marinifilaceae bacterium
TTAATTGGTTTTTTATGGGCCGTTAAGAAAGGACAGTACGAGGATACTTATTCACCATCGGTCAGAATTTTATTTGATGATCAAGAGTTAGAAGATCAGAATAAGGTAGAGATGCATGGACATGCGTCTAAACAAGAACAGGAAAACGAGGAAACGCACAAAAATAAAATAGACACACACGGACGTGCGTCAGAAAACAACGCGAAAGCGTCTAAACCAAACAAGGATATTAGTTAATACCCATATGCATAATCAATAATCTATAACATACATGGAAACACAACATTTTTCTTACGATAATAAAATCGTAAAATATTTTGCCTACGCAACCATTCTTTGGGGTGTAGTCGGAATGTTGGTCGGTCTTTTGGCTGCTTTACAATTGGCGTTCCCCGTTTTTAACTTCAATTTGGCCTATACCTCTTTTGGGCGAATAAGACCAGTTCATACCAATGCAGTGATTTTTGCCTTTGTAGGTAATGGAATATTCACCGCAGTTTATTATTCACTTCAGCGTTTGCTAAAAGCTCGTATGTTTAGTGATAAATTGAGTTGGGTTCACTTTTGGGGTTGGCAAGCAATTATTGTATCTGCTGCCGTAACCTTTGTTTTGGGTATTACGACAAGTAAGGAATATGCAGAGCTTGAGTGGCCTATTGATATTGCAATTACAATTATTTGGGTTGTTTTTGGATGGAACATGTTCGGAACAATTCTACGAAGAAGAGCAGATCATTTATATGTAGCTATTTGGTTCTATATTGCCACATTTGTGACAGTAGCAGTTCTTCATATTGGTAATTCTATTGAGATTCCATATAGCTGGTTACAATCTTATCCTGTTTATGCGGGTGTACAAGATGCCTTAGTTCAATGGTGGTATGGTCACAATGCAGTAGCATTTTTCTTGACGACTCCCTATTTAGGTTTGATGTACTATTTCTTGCCTAAGGCAGCTAATCGTCCTGTGTATTCATATCGCCTATCAATTATTCACTTTTGGGCATTAGTATTCCTATATATCTGGGCTGGTCCTCATCACTTGCTTTATACAGCTTTACCTGATTGGGCACAATCATTAGGTGTCGTATTTTCTATTATGCTTATTGCGCCATCATGGGGTGGTATGTTTAATGGTTTATTAACCTTGAGAGGCGCTTGGGATAAAGTTCGTGATAGTGCAACTTTAAAATTCATGGTTGTGGCCGTAACTTGCTATGGTATGTCTACTTTCGAAGGACCTATGATGTCACTTAAATGGGTGAACTCATTAACTCACTATACGGACTGGAATATTGCTCACGTACATATTGGAGCAATGGGTTGGAATGGTTTCTTAACCTTTGGTATGTTGTATTACCTTTTCCCTAAAATGTGGAGAACTAAGTTATATTCTGAAAAATTAGCCAACGCTCACTTCTGGATTGGAACTTTAGGTATCATTTTTTATGCACTTCCATTGTATTGGGGAGCGGTCGTTCAAACTCTAATGTGGAAAGAATTTACACCAGATGGCTTGTTAGCTTACCCTAATTTCCTTGAAACAATTACGCAGATTCTACCTATGTACCATGTGAGAGTTTTAGGTGGATTATTCTACTTTATAGGCTTGTTCTTGATGGTTTATAACCTTCTTAAAACAGCTGCTTCAGGTAAATGTGCCGATAATGAAGAAGCTTCAGCTCCTGCATTGGTGACTTCGCCTAAGCGTGCAGAAGGTGAAGGTCTACACCGTTGGTTAGAGCGTCGTCCAGTTCAATTCATGATTTTAGCGACAGTTGCAATTTTAATTGGTGGAGCATTCGAGGTTATTCCAACTTACCTAGTTAAGTCTAATATTCCGACTATTGAGAGTGTTAAACCATATACCCCACTTGAATTGGAAGGTCGTGATATTTATATCCGAGAAGGCTGTAATACCTGTCATACGCAGATGATTCGTCCATTTAGATCGGAAACAGAGCGATATGGAGATTATTCTAAAGCAGGTGAGCTTGTTTACAATCACCCACATTTATGGGGGTCTAAGCGTACCGGTCCAGACTTGGCTCGTTCAGGTGTGCCAGGAGGCAAAATGTATAAAACGAATGTTTGGCATTACAATCACTTGCTCGATCCTCAAAAGATGAATGCACAGTCTATTATGCCAGCTTATCCATGGTTGATAAAGGATGATTTGAGCACAAAGAATACGTCAGCTAAGATTCGTGTTATGATTAAGTTAGGCGTTCCTTATGACGAAGCGCCTTACCCTGCAAATTACGATGTGGTCGCCCTTGAAGATTTAAAGACGCAAGCTGATGAAATTGCTGCTGATCTTAATGCGAATGGTGTAGAAGTGGCAAGTGAAAAAGAAGTTATTGCAGTTATTGCTTACCTACAACGTTTAGGTCGCGATATATCTGTTAAGGAATAAAAGTTAAGTACTTAAGGGTAAAAGTACTTATGAGTTATAAGTTAAGAGTTACAAATATGTTATTCCATTCATAAACTCTAAGTACTTATAAATACTTTAACCTTTAGGCACTTATAAATACTTAAAACTTATAAAGTATGAAACTAGTAAGTCATTATTTACAAAGCATATCAGATGTTGGGATTTTTCCTAGCATCTCACTCATCATCTTTTTTAGTTTTTTCATGGGGATGATTTGGTGGACATTTAAGAAGAGTAATAGAAGCTATTTTACTGATATGGAAAGCTACGCACTTGAAGACGAAGGTGTGGATTCGAACTCAAATCAGGAAATGCCTGATTAAGTTTTGAAAAGCTCTGAAGTATAAAATTGTTTAAGACATAAAAATATTCTGTAATGGAAAAAAAAGATAAGTTTCTCGAGGAAAATGAGCACCTAATGAGTGATCATGACTACGATGGAATTCGTGAGTTAAATAACCCAATGCCAACTTGGTGGCGTTATTTGTTTTATGTGACTATTGTATTTGCAGCTGTTTACATGTTTCGTTACCATGTGTTTGGCGACGATCTTCAAATTGCTGAGTACGAAAAAGAAATAGCATTGGCTGAAGCCAACAAACCCAAAGCGACCTTTGATGAATCGTCTCTTGTGATGATGAAAGATGCTAAGGATTTAAATGCAGGTAAAGCGATTTACGATAAAAACTGTGTGGCTTGTCATGCCCTTTTAGGAGAAGGAAATGCGATTGGTCCAAACCTGACTGATGATTATTGGATCAATGGCGGAACTTTAGAAGATGTTTATAAGATTATCAAAATTGGAAAGCCACTGAAAGGTATGTTAGCTTGGCAAAATCAATTGTCACCTGAGCAAATGTTGCAGGTTTCAAGTTATGTGATGACCTTGATTGGTACAAATCCTCCTAATGCTAGAGAGGCTCAAGGCGAATTGTATAAACAAAAAAAATAAAAGATAAAAAAGCGAAATGCCCAACCAAAATTTGGATAACACTTATCGAGATCAACTCGCAACTTTAAATAAAAAGGGAAAAAGGCAATGGGTGTATGCCCAGCAACCCAAGGGGAAATTATATAACTATAGAAGCTTAGTTAGCTATTTGCTTTTGACGATGCTTTTGGTAATTCCCTTTATTAAAGTAAATGGTGATCCACTTATCCTACTTAATGTAATTGAAAGGAAGTTTATTCTTTTGGGTGTCCATTTTTGGCCACAAGATTTCCATATTTTCCTATTTTCGATGATTACACTTTTTGTGTTTATTGTTCTTTTTACGGTGAGTTATGGTCGTATTTGGTGTGGTTGGGCTTGTCCGCAAACTGTGTTCTTAGAGTTTGTATTTCGTAGAATAGAATATTTTATTGAAGGAACACCTCAGCAACAGCGCAAGCTGAAAGCTCAGTCGATGAACTTTGAGAAATTCTGGAAGAAAATCTTGAAGCATTCGCTGTTTTATTCCATCTGTTTAATTCTTGCTAGTACTCTTCTTTCGTATGTAAGAGGTGCTGATTTTGTATTAAACCTGTGGGATAACCCATCGAGTAGTTCTATTCTATTTATAGCACTATTGTTTTTCTCAACTGTGATGTATTTCGTTTTTTCTCGACTGAGAGAGCAAGTATGTGCTATGATTTGTCCTTATGGTCGCTTGCAGGGTGTTTTGTTAGATTCAAATACCATTGTTGTTGCTTACGATTACAAAAGGGGAGAAGAAAGAGCTCCACTTGAAGCAGGAGAGGATAGAGAAGCCGATAACAAAGGGGATTGTATCGATTGCTACGATTGTGTTGATGTTTGCCCTACTGGAATTGATGTTCGTGACGGTACTCAACTTGAATGTATCAATTGTACAGCTTGTATTGATGCTTGTAATTCGGTTATGGCTTGGCAAGGGAAACCTAAAGGCTTAATCAGATTTGATTCTGAAAAAAACATTGCAGAAGGCATAAATAAGCAATGGCCAGTTCGTAAGATTGCTTATACAACGGTATTAGTTATTTTATTGGGAGTAGTAGCTAGTTTATTTGCATCTAGAACTGATTTAGAAGCTATTATTCTTCGCACACCAGGTTTGATGTATCAAGAACCTGCCGAAGGTGTTATTAGTAATATGTATAGTTTTAAGATTGTAAATAAAACTACCGAAGATTTACCTGTTGAATTTAAAGTTCTGGATCGAAAAGGAGAAATTCAGATTATTGGTAAAACATTTACCGCTGCGGCTAGTTCTATACATGAGGGGACTTTCTTTGCTAAATTTTCTAAGGAAACTGTTTTAACAGATAAAACAAAAATACAAATTGGTGTTTACGCAAAAGATAGGCTGGTAGAAAAAGTTGATTTAACTTTCGTGGGACCTAATTAGAAAAGATTAGATATGAAACGAGTCATGAACGATATTCTCTCTTCTACGAGGATGACTATTGGCGACTTTCATATGACTTTAATATGAAAAATATTATCATATGAAAAAATTAAGCTGGGGAACTAAACTTGCTATGTTTGCCTCCATATATGTAATAGGAATTTTAATATTTGTTGGCTTTAGTTTAACGCAGGATATTAACCTAATTTCTAAGGATTATTACCCTCAGGGGATTGATTTTCAGACGAAGATTGATAAGATAAAGAATACACAGACCTTGAAAGAAAAAGTCGTTGTATCTCAAAAAGCAGGTGTTATACAAGTTCAATTTCCCGAAGGAATGCGATCAGGTGTAAGTGGGAGTATTATTTTCTTTCGACCATCAAGTTCAGATAATGATTTACTTTCAAATATTAAATTAGACGAAACAGGTCTTCAGGTTTTTAACTCAAAGTCATTTATTAATGGTCGATATGCTATTAAAATTGATTGGACTCATCAAGATAAAGCTTACTATCAGGAAGAAGCTATTTATTTGTCTAAGTAATGCCAATTATATTGATATAAATTAATGATAACTCCTATCGGTAAAATTGTTATCCCTATCGGCCTTTGTAGTATTTCAATCGTGAAAAATGAACCTCTATCGGGTAAGTTGATTGATCTATCGCTATAAAGAGTCGCCTATCGGGGCATTTTGATAACCTATCGGCTTAAAAAGACTCCTATCGGGAAACAGGTCAACTATCGTAGGTGTTTCAGTACTTTTTCAATGTTTTTTGTCTTTATGATTATTTTGTAATTGGCCTTCTCTAGCTAAAATAATCCATCTTATTTAAAGGTGGTTTTTGAGATCTAATAAGATTAAAGTTTTAACAATTTAAAAGATATAGAATGATTTATTTATCGGCATTGAGCCTTGGTTTATTGGGGAGTTTCCACTGTGTGGGCATGTGTGGACCTATTGCTCTTGCAATTCCTTTGAAAACTGATTCATGGCTTTCACGCATATTGGGTGGCGTTATTTATAATTTAGGACGTGCCATTACCTATGCTGCTATGGGTGCTATCTTTGGGCTTTTAGGACAAGGACTTGTAATGAGTGGTTTTCAGCAGTGGGTGTCAATTATTATGGGAGCAGTCATGATTATTTCAGTGTTGGTTCCGTCACTTTATAAAAATCGATTCGATACAGAGAAATCCGTTTTTGGTTTTGTTGGAAAAGTAAAAATGTCACTAAGAAAACTGTTTACTCAAAGCAGCCATTCGTCACTGTTCTTAATTGGTTTATTGAATGGTCTATTACCATGTGGATTGGTCTATTTTGCCATTGCAGGGGCTATTGCAACAGGATCATTTTATAGCGGATCATTATTCATGTTTGTTTTCGGTTTAGGCACAATTCCTATGTTGCTAGCTGTTTCTCTTATTGGAAATATGATTACGCTTAATCTTAGGAAGAAACTAACTCGCATTATACCTTATGCCATTGTTTTTATTGGTGTTTTATTTATTCTTCGTGGTTTAAGCTTGGGGATTCCATACCTAAGTCCACCAGAAAAAGCAATGACTGTTCCTGTTGAAAAGACAGAAGAGGTGAAGCCTGCATGTTGTCATTAAGCTAGTATTTAACTAGATGAAAAGTGAGCTTATATGTTTAATTCCATATAAGCTCATTTTTTTTTATTTGATTTCTAAAAGATTACTGTTAACTTAAAGAAATCATTTAACCCAACAACCCGCACTTATGAACATTTTAGATCCCATTTTAAGTCTTTTCCGTTCAGATACAGAAGATTTTTACTACGTTAAAATTGAAAGAAACGAGAAGTGTTATTGCAACAGTGGTAAGAAGTATAAAAGCTGTCACTACCCTCAGCATCACAAATCGAGTAAGCGTGCCGTTCGCAAGATTAATTCAATAACAGGAGAAGAAACGTTTAAAGTTTTATCCATAAAGAGAATTAGGAAAGATCATGAGTTGTTTAAAGCAGCCGTTATTCAAGAATAGTTAGAACATAAGATAGATCGGTAAAATTCTGATCTATCTTTTTTTAATATCTCGGATTGTCTCGGGTTCTATACGACTGTATGAGTTTCCTTAAGTGTTAATGTTTAGTTAAGTATAAAGCTGTATTCTTTTATGATGCTATATTTAGATCATTTTTTTTTAATTGTCTCTCCTAGTCATGATGTTATTTATTTGATTCGTATTAAATAAACTTAATAAGGCTTGTTTTTGATAATAAGTTTCATAAATTTGATTGTTAAATTTAAAATATGACATAATAAGGCTATTTTGTTTTATTGAGCTTTAATTTAATATCGAATTAGGAATGTCTGAAAAAATGCGAAACCTGCAATATTTTGCACAAAGAGCTGTAAATACGGCTTGGAGAATTGCTCAAAACGAAGCGAGATCGTCTCATAACCCTAAGGGCTTTGAAAAACATCTCGAATTTACATTACGATCTAGGAGCGTTGAGATGAATAGGCTTTTAAATGAAATTGCCCAAGAAGAACTCAATAAGGTGAATGTGCCCCCCGAACCTATGAATTTCGACAAATTTATTCGAACCTCGAATCAAAAATTTAACCACGTAGAAGTGTTTGTGGGAAATAAGTGGGTGCAAGTTCCTTCGGCTGCTAATATCAATTTTGAAGGACAATCAGCTTGTAATGCAGGTAAGGTGCAGTCTGCCTTTACAGTAACAATTAGTTACAAAGGAGAAACGACCACCTACACTTCGAGCGAAACGTATGAGCAATACCAAAGTAAGGAATTTCTTGCAAGCTATCAGCCACTATTGGTGGAAGGTAAAAATCGAAGAGTACAAGAGACTGAGCTTGATTGGATGCGCATGGGAGCACAAGCATATGGCGTTGCTCATAATACTTTGGGTACTTTAAATAATACGAAAAGTCTTGTTGAGAATATTCCAAAACCCTTTAAACAAAAATGTGTCTACAAATTATCAAAAACTATTCCCCAAGCAGAGAAAACATTTAAGACTCTAGAAAAGTTTGCAAAAAAAGCAAAATATTTAGGACGTCTATGTAATATTTTATCAGCTGGAATGATTATACATGAATTGTATACAGATACATGGAATGCGCATACTGTTGTGAATGGAACTTTATTAGTAATTGGAATTACGGCTGCCTCTTTTAGTGCTATACCTATTGTTACTGGTATTGCAATTTATGGCTTGCTCGACCTTGTTTTTGATGTAGGGGGAGGTATCGATTCGCTTATTGGCAGAGATTCTGGTTTATGGGACAATAAACCCATAGAAAGCTACTCAACAGAATTTTTGCCTTTATTTAATACAGTCCGAATTGATAATACCTATGTCGCCCCACAATGTATAGACCCTTTAAAATTTAAAGACTAATGATGAAATTCCTATTTAAATATTTGTTATCGGGAAATTACAGCTTTGCCAAAAGATGGGTGAATAAAAAAGTACCCCAACAAATAATACCTGCAACACTACATACTTTTACAACTCCATTCTCATTTATACTTGCTGGTTTGTATACTGTCTTTATAGGGTCAATTGATTATAAATTTGATACTTATACCCCCATTTTTATAGGATTAGGAATTGTTATGCTTCCAGCTTCTTATTTTATAGAAAAAAAAGCAGAAAAAGCAATTGAAGAATGGGAAATTGAAAAAGAACACGAGAGTTTGAGCAAAGAGCAACGTTCCCATAGAAATACTTTTGCATTTTTATTCTTTTTTGTAGGTCTTGCTTTGTTTTTTTATTTAGGAATAACATATTTTGGTGGTTATTCGTTGAAATAAAAGACTAATGATGAAATTCCTATTTAAATATTTGTTATCGGGAAACTACAGCTTTGCCAAAAGGTGGATGAATAAAAAAACACCCCAAAAAATTATGCCTGCAACACTGCATACTTTTACAACTCCGTTCTCATTTATACTTGCTGGCTTGTATGTTATTTTTATTGTATCTATTGATTATAAATTTGATACTTATACCCCCATTTTTATAGGATTAGGAATTGTTATGCTTCCGGCTTCTTACCTTATAGAGAAAAAAGCAGAAAAAGCAATTGAAGAATGGGAAATTGAAAAAGAACACGAGAGCTTGAGCAAAGAGCAACGTTCCAATAGAAATACTTTTGCATTTATATTCTTTTGGGTAGGTATTGCTTTGTTTCTTTATTTAACTATAACGTTTGGTAGTGGGTATTTAGTGCAATCAAAAAAATCATGATGAAATTCCTATTTAAATATTTGTTATCGGGAAACTACAGCTTTGCCAAAAGATGGGTGAATAAAAAAGTGCCCCAACAAATAATACCTAGTACACTACATACTTTTACAACTCCGTTTTCAGCTATACTTGCTGGTTTGTATGTTATTTTTATTGTATCCATTGATTATAAATTTGATACTTATACCCCAATTTTTATTGGATTAGGTATTGTTATACTTCCAGCTTCTTACCTTATAGAGAAAAAAGCAGAAAAGGCAATTGAAAAATGGGAAATTGAAAAAGAACACGAGAGTTTGAGCAAAAGCGAACGTTCTAACAGAAAAACTTTCGCATTTATATTCTTTTGGGTAGGTATTGCTTTGTTTCTTTATTTAACTATAACGTTTGGTAGTGGGTATTTAGTGCAATCATAAAAATCATGATGAAATTCCTATTTAAATATTTGTTATCGGGAAACTACAGCTTTGCCAAAAGATGGGTGAATAAAAAAGTGCCCCAACAAATATATGAATTTGCTACAGGTACTTGGGATGCCCACACTTTTGTAAATACTGGTGTGTTAATAATTGGAATTACTGCTGCCTCTTTTAGTGCTATACCTATTGTTACTGGTATTGCAATTTATGGCTTGCTCGATCTTGTTTTTGATGTAGGGGGTGGTATCGATTCGCTTATTGGCAGAGATTCTGGTTTATGGGATAATAAACCCATAGAAAGTTACCCAACAGATTTTACTCCTCTATTTAATACAGTACAAGTTGATAATACCTATTTAGATCTACCACGTATAGAACCCTTAAAATATAAAGACTAATGATGAAATTCCTATTTAAATATTTGTTATCGGGAAACTACAGCTTTGCCAAAAGGTGGATGAATAAAAAAACACCCCAAAAAATTATGCCTGCAA